>NZ_JYDF01000010.1:0-151021 GCF_003263525.1 Rahnella sp. NRRL B-41462
CCCTGGTTTACACGCATGCTGGTCATTGCTTCTGATGCCCTCATCAGCATCGGCCCCTGGCTGGTGGGTACTTTTTCGTTTTGTTGTTTCGGCTATCTGCAGAAGTTGCACCCGCTTAAGCACTGGCAACTGCGTGAGCAGATGTTACTGCTCAGGTTACCTCTGACGTCACGACTGGTGACAGACAGTTGCCTCAGCCAGATATTTCAAACGCTGGCAATGACACAACAGGCGGGCATGACGTTAATTGCCGGGCTGGCAGCAGCGTCTGCATCAATGTCCAATCTGCATTTTCAGGCCGCACTGAACCAGATACGTGAGCAAATCATGCAAGGAACACCGTTACACAAAGCTTTTGTACAGTCGCCCCTGTTCCCGACCTTATGTCATCAGCTGATAAAAATCGGTGAAGAATCAGGGTCTCTGGACGAGTTACTGCTGAAACTCGCATATCTGCATCATGACAAAGCTAACTCGCTGGCAGAAACGTTGTCACAAACGATTGAGCCGGTACTCATGGCCGTAATGGGGGTGATTGTCGGTGGGCTGGTGATTGCGATGTATCTGCCAATTTTCCAGCTAGGTTCGGTTATGGGATAAATCAAAGAGGAAAAAGCGGCGAAAAATGTTTCGCCGCCATTGTGGTCATATCCTTACTTACTGCCGAACAGACGGTTTTCCTGTTCCGCAACGCGGATGAAGGTTGTACGTTTGGTCAGTTCTTTCAGGCGCTCTGCACCGACGTAAGTACAGGCAGAACGCAGCCCACCGAGAATGTCACGCACGGTGTTTTCAACCGGACCGCGCAGAGGCAATTTGACTGTTTTACCTTCCGCTGCGCGGTATTCAGCAACACCGCCGACGTGGCGTTTCATCGCAGATTCTGAACTCATACCGTAGAAAAGCATGAATTTTTCGCCATTCTCTTCAACGACCGTGCCTTCACACTCGCCATGCGCAGCCAGCATCCCGCCAAGCATAACGAAATCAGCACCGCCGCCGAACGCTTTTGCCACGTCACCCGGAACAGCACAGCCGCCATCGCTGACAATCTGTCCGCCCAGACCGTGAGCAGCATCAGCACATTCGATAACAGCAGAAAGCTGCGGATATCCCACGCCGGTTTTTACGCGAGTCGTACATACCGATCCCGGGCCGATGCCGACTTTTACAATATCCGCGCCAGAAAGAATAAGTTCTTCCACCATTTCACCGGTCACCACGTTGCCTGCACAAATGACTTTATCGGGGCAAGCTTCGCGTACACGTTGCAGGAAACCCACAAAGTGCTCGGAATAACCATTAGCGACATCCAGGCAAACAAACTTCAGCAGAGGCGACAAAGCAAGAATTTGCAGGGTTTTAACGAAATCAGCTTCTGACGTCCCGGTCGATACCATGATATTACGCAGCACGGATTCATCGGAGGAAGTCACGAATGCCTGCCACTGTTCTACGGTGTAATGTTTGTGCACGGCCGTAAGCAAACCAAAAGACGCCAGTACGGTCGCCATACGGAATGTGCCGACGGTATCCATGTTCGCAGCAATAATCGGGGTGCCGGACCAGTTAAAACCTGAGTGTTTGAATGTGAATGTGCGCTCCAGTTCAACTTCGGAACGACTTTTGAGAGTGGAACGCTTAGGGCGGATGAGTACGTCTTTAAAACCTAACTTTAAATCTTCTTCAATGCGCATGGCGGGTTAGTCCTGGTTTGGCGACGGGTCGCTAGGGTGCACGAAAAATTTTTACACACCCTTTCCAGTGGTTTTATCATACACAGGAAAATGACAACGGCAAGATGGCTTTTACAACCTTCATCACAGACTTTTGATTGTGCAGATTAATAATTTTTCGCATCAAAACCGAGAACACCACGGCTTGCACTTACTCATAATCTCTTTATCATTTACCTAACTAATTTTATCAGAGCACCAGCATGAGCTATATCGTTGCATTGACCGGGGGTATCGGTAGTGGCAAAAGTACCGTTTCCGAAAGCTTCGCCCGTCATGGCGTAAGCATTGTCGATGCAGATGTGATTGCCCGCCAGGTCGTTGCTCCAGGTGAGCCAGCGCTGGAAGAATTAAGACAGCGATTTGGTGAAAGCATTATTTCCGCTGATGGCTCACTGAACCGCCCGGCCCTTCGGGCGCGGATTTTTAGCAATCCTGATGAAAAAGAATGGGTTAATAAATTATTACACCCCATTATTCATGCCAGAACACAATGTTTGATTGCTGAGGCGCAGACGCCGTACGTGCTCTGGGTCGTACCGCTGCTGATTGAAAATGGATTACAGACGCAAGCAAATCGCGTTCTGGTGGTGGATGTTGAGCCACATATTCAACTTTCCCGGACGATGTCGCGCGATGGCATCAGCCGCCAGCAGGCTGAAAGTATTATTGCTGCACAGGTCAGTCGTGAAAAACGTCTGGCCTGTGCGGATGACATTATTGATAACAGCGGTGATCCGAAATTAATTGAACCGCGTGTTGCCCAACTACATCACCGCTATTTGCAACTTGCGGTGTGAGTAAACAGACAGGATATTGCCAAGCATGACTGATGTAGCTGCAACCGTTCTCTTTGAACATCCACTGAATGAGAAAATGCGCACCTGGCTTCGCATCGAATTTTTGTTGCAACAGATGCATTCCAACGCACAACTCACTGATATTGCTTCTGCTCTGCTATTTTTTCGCACCGCTTCAGATTTACTGGATGTACTGGAACGTGGTGAAGTCCGTACCGATTTACTGAAAGAGCTTGAACGCCAGCAGCAAAAATTGTCTCAATGGAAAGATGTCCCGGGCGTTGATTTAGCAAGGATCGAGGGGCTGCGCGCTGAGCTTAAGCAATGTGCATCTGTGTTAATGAAAGCACCACGCATAGGGCAAGCGCTGAAGGAAGATCGCCTGATGGCCCTGGTTCGCCAGCGTCTGAGTATCCCCGGCGGGTGTTGCAGCTTTGATTTGCCGACACTGCATATCTGGCTGCATCTGGCACAATCACAACGTGATCGTGAAGTGCAAAACTGGCTCGAAACACTGGCTCCGCTGAATAATTCGCTCATGATGGTACTGGATCTGATCCGCCAGTCAGGCGCGTTTCGCAGTCAAATCAGTCTGAATGGTTTTTTCCAGGACAACGCTGAAGGCGCAGATCTGTTACGATTGCGGCTCTCGATGGAAAATCAGCTTTACCCGCAAGTATCCGGGCATAAAACCCGTTATGCCATTCGCTTTTTACCCCTCGACAGCGAACATGGCGTGGTTCCCGCGCGACTGAATTTTGAACTTGCCTGCTGCTAGGAGTTGCAAATGGACCCTGAAATCATTGAAGTAAATTGCCCGACCTGTCAGAAAATCGTGGTTTGGGGTGAACAAAGCCCTTACCGCCCTTTTTGTTCCAAGCGTTGCCAGCTTATTGATCTCGGCGAATGGGCCGATGAAGAGAAACGCATCCCAAGTAAGGGTGACGTGAATGATCTGGACGACTGGAGTGAAGAAGAGATTTAATCCAGACAACGGGTATAGAAAAAGGGGCTTCGGTCCCTTTTTCTATATGCCATCAAATTCTACACGTAATCAGTACTGATTGTTTTTGAGGGCTGTAACAACCACTTCGTTGGCGGGAGGGAATTCCTCCTCTTTCAAATCGGCCTGCGCAACCCAGCGCTTCGGCTGCCCTTCTTTGCCATACGGCTCGCCCTGCCAGTCTTCCACCAGGAAAAAATAGAGTGTAATGATGCGATCCGGGAATCGGTGCTCCAATGTTTCCAGCAGCACAGGAGATTTAGCATCAATGCCGACCTCTTCCTGTAATTCGCGAATAACAGCCTGTTCAGGTGTTTCACCCGCTTCAATCTTACCGCCCGGAAACTCCCAGAACCCCGCCATATGTGACGATGCATCGCGTTGAGTGATAAAGATTTCTTTGCTGGCATTCCGGATAATGCCCGCTGCGATATTAAGTTGTTTAAGCGCCACAGTTTCCACCTATCCGCTGACTGCAATGACTGTCTTTATGAGGACTTTTTAGACAAAAATAAAGGCGGCAATTACGCCGCCTTCAAGATTAACACGATGACTTAGCCGGAGATCTTACTTTTGCAGGCGGCCATGGCATTGTTTGTATTTTTTACCAGAACCGCACGGGCAGAGATCATTACGACCCACTTTGCGATCACCAGAAGAAGCAAGACGTGCAGCTTCAGCTATTTCGATTTCTTGCTGATCCTGATGGCTAAGCTGCTGCTGACGAGCCAGACGTTCAGCTTCTTCACGACGCTGAATTTCCATCGCTTCCACTTCTTCAGGCATACGAACCTGAACTTTGCTTAGTACGCTGACCACTTCATATTTCAGAGATTCCAGCATGGCAGCAAACATCGCGAAGGATTCGCGTTTGTATTCCTGCTTAGGATCCTTTTGAGCGTAACCACGTAAATGGATGCCCTGACGCAGGTAATCCATTGCCGCCAGATGTTCTTTCCACAGAGAATCCAGCGTTTGTAACATCACGCCTTTCTCAAAATTGCGCATCATTTCAGCGCCAACCACTTCTTCTTTACGGGCGTAAGATTCTTTCGCGATTTCCATGATACGTTCGCGCAGGGTTTCTTCATGCAATTCCGGCTCTTTGTCCAGCCATTCTGCAATCGGCATTTCCAGCTCGAAGTCTTTTTTCAGACGTTCTTCCAAACCCTGTACATCCCACATTTCTTCCAGAGACTGTGGCGGAATGTAGCTGTCGATGGTCGCCTTGAACACGTCTTCACGGATGCTGGCGATGGTTTCGCTCACATCAGACACGTCCAGCAATTCGTTACGCTGGCTGTAGATCGCACGACGCTGATCGCTTGCCACATCATCGTATTCCAGCAGTTGCTTACGGATATCGAAGTTACGGCTTTCGACTTTACGCTGCGCATTGGCAATCGCTTTGGTCACCCATGGATGCTCAATCGCTTCGCCCGGTTTCATACCCAGTTTACGCATCATGCTTGATACACGGTCAGAGGCGAAAATACGCATCAGTGCATCTTCCATAGACAGGTAGAAGCGGGATGAACCGGCATCACCCTGACGACCCGCACGGCCGCGCAGCTGGTTATCAATACGACGGGATTCATGACGCTCGGTACCAATAATATGCAAACCGCCGGAAGCCAGAACCGCGTCGTGGCGAATCTGCCAGGCAGCTTTGATTTCTGCAATTTTCTCATCGGTGGCTTCTTCACCCAGGTTTTCAACTTCAACCTGCCAGCTGCCGCCCAGCACGATATCGGTACCACGACCCGCCATGTTAGTAGCGATGGTCACTGCGCTTGGCTGGCCTGCCTGCGCGACGATATCCGCTTCTTTAGCGTGGAATTTGGCGTTCAGAACGCTGTGCGCAATGCCTGCTTTGGTCAGTTCGTTAGAAACAACTTCTGATTTTTCGATGGAAATAGTACCGACCAGAACCGGCTGGCCTTTGGCAGTACACTGACGGATATCTTCGATAATCGCGCCAATCTTTTCCATTTCAGTCATGTACACCAGGTCGGCCATATCTTTACGCACCATAGGGCGGTTAGTTGGCACAACAATGGTATCCAGCTTGTAGATAGAGCTGAATTCGAACGCTTCGGTGTCCGCAGTACCGGTCATGCCGGCCAGTTTTTCGTACAAACGGAAGTAGTTCTGGAAAGTAATGGAGGCCAGTGTCTGGTTTTCGTTCTGAATGTCCACGCCTTCTTTGGCTTCAACCGCCTGATGCAGACCGTCTGACCAGCGACGACCTTGCATGGTACGACCGGTGTGTTCGTCAACGATGATAACTTCGCCGTCTTTGACGATGTAATCGACATCGCGGGTGAACAGGACGTGCGCGCGCAGTGCTGCGGTCACGTGATGCATCAGCATGATGTTAGTCGGGGAATACAGAGATTCACCTTCTTCCATAATACCGGCTTCAACCAACAATTCCTCGATCAGGACCAGACCACGTTCAGTCAGGTGAACCTGACGTGATTTCTCATCAACAGAGAAGTGGCCTTCCCCCTGGAAGGAATCGGAATCTTCTTTTTCCTGGCGGATCAGTTTAGGGATCAGTTTATCCACACGGGTATACATTTCTGAGCTGTCTTCGGCCGGACCGGAGATAATCAGCGGTGTACGTGCTTCATCGATCAGGATGGAGTCAACCTCATCCACCAGCGCGTAGTGAAGTTTACGTTGCACGCGTTCTTCAGGGCTGAATGCCATGTTGTCACGCAGATAGTCAAAACCGTATTCGTTGTTTGTGCCGTAAGTGATATCAGCAGCGTAAGCAGCACGTTTAGCCGGAGAAGGCATGCCTGGCAAGTTAATTCCGATGCTCAAGCCAAGGAATTCAAACAGCGGACGGTTATTTTCGGCGTCACGCTGTGCCAGGTAATCGTTGACAGTGACGACGTGAACGCCCTTTCCGCTCAATGCGTTCAGGTAAGCGGGCAGGGTTGCAGTTAACGTTTTACCTTCACCGGTACGCATTTCTGCGATGCAACGCTCGTTCAGTACCATACCGCCGAGTAACTGCACGTCAAAGTGACGCATCCCGAAGACACGTTTACTGGATTCACGCACCACAGCAAAAGCTTCCGGGATCAGGTTTTCCAGCACTTCACCTTTCGCCAGACGCTCACGGAACTCATTGGTTTTCGCCTGCAGTTGCTCATCAGTCAGTTTTTGGATTTCAGGTTCCATGCGGTTGATCAGGTCAACCACTTTACGCATGCGGCGCAATGTGCGGTCGTTACGGCTACCAAAAACTTTGGTCAATAATTTGATTAACATAGTGCTTAATATCTCTTGGAGGCCACCAAATGTAGCCAATAATTTGTTGATTTATAAATAGAGTTTAGAATTACAGTCTGTTAAATCAGAGAGGACGGGCCGGCACGAATGCCTTGCACCTGTGCTAACCACAGGCCGGTTTGATGCGATGAAGCAAGAGGGAGGAATGGCTGTTGCGTCTGACGGATGATAACCGGAGGTTTTGGCTCATGGGTCAGTAAAGCATTAAGGGTAACCAGCAACGCGAGTTGCTGAACATGCAACGGCTCAGCGGCCTGCATTTCTGCTTCCGGCTGCGCTACGGTGTAAACCACCTGCGGGGCCAAAGCAAAAGAAAGATGACGGATGACCGTGCGTAATGCATGCTGTTGCCAGTAATCAACACCAAAAGCCGGGCGGCGATTCGCCTGGAGTAACGCAAGATTACTCAGCCCTGTACTGGCGATGTTAAGACGATTTAGACTTGAGGACGTATTAGGAACCGCTGGCAGTTCCGTTTGCGACAGGCTCGTGGACACGCCAAGGCTTGCCGCGACCATCCCCAACAGGAGATGCGGCCAAAAATACCTTCTGCCAAATTGTCGCCAACGATTTAGAATGCCAATCACAAGTTTACAATCCGCCGGAGCCCATCATGCGCGATAGTCGCCCACAATTATTAGATATCCTGTTCGATGATGCCTCTTCGACTGAACAAAGCCCGCTGCGTATTGTTCAACAGCGTGCTGCGGCGTTATTGAAACTCAACCGCGCAGTGAAAGGTCTGTTACCGACGCCCATGCAACCATGGTGTCGTGTCGGTAATTATCGACAGGGAGTTTTAGTACTTGAAATAGCTAATGCCAGCTGATGATGCGATTACGCTATGAACAACCCGCATTACTCTCTGCACTTCGAGCGCAAATTCTACCATCATTGTCATCAATCGACATCAGGATTAATCCTTCGCTCATGGCGAAAATGGAAAATGCTTCGCAGATCGCGATTAAAAATAAAGCGATCGCTGCAGAATCTATGCCCGTCAGGCATTTAAGCGCGCAGAGTGCAGAAGAATTAAGGGGACTTGCGAGCCGTAGCCCGGAGAAACTCAGAAAGGCTTTAGAACGACTGGCTGGCCTGGCCGGAGAGAGTGTCAAACCAACCAGTCGTAATAAGTAATACCAAAAGTACCGATTACGCCAATACTGTAGACGGTGCTTTAAAAGCCAGTGGCATTTCAGCTTCATCCTGGAATGTGACTAATTCCCAGGCTTCCTGCTTAGCCAATACCGCTTGCAATAACTTGTTGTTCAACGCGTGACCCGATTTGTATGCGGTAAACGCACCAATGATGTTATGGCCACACATGAACAAGTCACCGATAGCATCCAGCATTTTGTGACGAACGAATTCATCTTCAAAACGCAGGCCATCTTCGTTAAGCACGCGGTAATCATCCACAACAATTGCGCAATCAAAGCTGCCACCCAGGCACAAACCGCGTGACTGCAGGTACTCGATATCACGCATGAAACCAAAAGTACGTGCGCGGCTGATTTGGCGAACAAATGCTTCTGCGGAGAAGTTCATTTTGTAGCGCTGTGAGCTGGAATCAATCGCCGGGTGATTGAAGTCGATAGTGAAGTCCAGAGAGAAACCATTAAATGGTTTGAACTCGGCCCACTTATCACCGTCTTCAACACGCACGGTATCTTTGATGCGCAAGAATTTCTTCGCGCTGTTCAGCTCTTCAATCCCTGCATCCATCAACAGATAGACGAAAGGTGCAGCACTGCCGTCCATAATCGGCACTTCAGGCGCATCGACTTCGATAACAATATTATCGATGCCCAGGCCAGCTAATGCCGCATTAAGGTGCTCTACCGTAGAAATACGTACGTCATGCTCATTAACCAGGCAAGTACAGAGCATGGTATCACGCACGGATTTTGCATCTGCCGGGAAATCAACCGGTGGATTCAAGTCAGTGCGACGATAGATGACCCCGGTATTTGCCGGTGCAGGACGCAGAGTCAGGGTGACTTTCTTGCCGGTATGCAAACCGACGCCCGTCGCCTGAACGATACGTTTTAATGTACGTTGTTTGATCATCGTTTTTATCTCGCAATGTTTATCCATCCAACCGACCTAAGCATACCTTAAGGTCGGCGGGACAGTTTAGCACAAAGAGCGGAGATCCTACAATTCGGACTAGTCTGCCTGCTTACGCAGGAAGGCCGGGATGTCCAGATAGTCGGGCTCTTTATTAGATTGCGCGCTTTGATCATTGACCACTTTCGCCGCGGGTTTCGTTTCCTGCGGCAACGGAGACATCCCGTGCTGCTGGTAACGATGATCCATGACTGGCTGGCTGGCCGGTTTGTTGGTCACCAGAGTGATCTCAGGACGTTTGTCCATGCCGATACCCGTTGCAACAACGGTCACACGCAATTCGTCGTTCATTTCCGGATCAAGAGACGTACCGATAACGACGGTTGCGTTGTCTGATGCGAAAGCACGAATGGTGTTACCCACGGTTTCGAACTCATCCAGACGCAGGTCGAAGCCCGCAGTAATGTTGACCAGAACGCCGCGCGCGCCGGACAAATCGATGTCTTCCAGCAGCGGGCTGGAAATCGCCATTTCAGCGGCTTCTTCAGCACGGTCTTCGCCACATGCCACACCGGAGCCCATCATGGCATAACCCATTTCGGACATAACTGTGCGCACGTCAGCGAAGTCGACGTTCATCAGACCTGGACGGGTGATCAGTTCAGCGATACCCTGCACCGCACCTTTCAGCACGTCGTTGGCCGCACCGAAGGCGTCCAGCAGAGAGATACCACGGCCCAGAACTTTTAAAAGCTTGTCGTTCGGGATAGTGATCAGGGAGTCCACATGTTTGGACAATTCAGCAATACCCTGCTCCGCGAATGCCATGCGCTTTTTGCCTTCGAAGTTGAAAGGCTTAGTCACAACAGCAACGGTCAGAATACCTAAATCTTTTGCTACTTCAGCAACCACTGGCGCTGCACCGGTCCCGGTACCGCCCCCCATGCCCGCTGCGATAAAGACCATGTCAGCACCTTCAAGCGCAGCGCGCAGGGCTTCACGATCTTCTTCTGCAGAATTGCGACCCACTTCCGGGTTCGCACCAGCTCCCAGACCTTTGGTAATACCGCTACCGATCTGAATCGTCTGGCCTACTGCCGTTTTACGTAACGCCTGAGCGTCTGTGTTAACGGCAAAGAATTCAACACCTTCGATGCGCTCACGCACCATGTGTTCGACAGCATTACCGCCGCCACCACCGACGCCGATGACTTTAATCACCGCGTCATTGGTCAGTTCCATAGGTTCAAACATAGTTTCTCTCCGTTTTGTGCCTGTCGCGTCGGGATCAAAAACCTTAACAGCATGATCCCGTTGTTAAAACATTAGAACTCTTTTCTCAGCCAGCTGTTGATTCGTTTGAACCAGTTGCCCACTGAGGCACGTTTTTCTACTTCGGCCTCACCGCTCAGGTGAGACTCCTTCCCGTAGTGCAGCAGCCCTACAGCCGTTGAGTAGTAAGGTTCCTGCGCATAATCCGTCAGCCCGGTGATGTTCAGGGGTTGCCCGATACGCACCTGGGTATGGAATACCCGCTGCGCACAAGCTGCCAGACCATCAATTTGTGCTGCACCGCCTGTCAGAACAATGCCGGCGGCCAGATGATGTTTTACGCCTTGCTGACGTAACTGCTCCTGCAATTGCAAAATTTCATCGTTCACTAAATTCAGCAATTCTGTGTAACGAGGCTCGATAACTTCAGCCAGTGTCTGACGCTGCAGACTGCGTGGTGGACGCCCACCGACGCTCGGCACTTCGACGTTTTCGTCTTTGCCGACAATTGAACCTAATGCACAACCGTGGCGAACCTTGATCGCTTCGGCATCGGTCGGTGGCGTTCCAAACGCATAAGCGATGTCGCTGGTGACCACATTCCCTGCATAAGGGATTACCTTAGTATGACGTAGTGCGCCGCCGGTATAAACCGCGATATCCATGGTTCCACCACCAATATCAACGACACAAACACCTAATTCACGTTCATCTTCCGTCAGAACGGCATAACTGGCTGCCAGACCGGCAAAAATAAGCTGGTCGACTTTTAAGCCACAGCGTTCTACCGCTTTCACAATGTTCTTCGCCATATCGTTATGGCAGGTAATCAGGTGAACTTTAGCCTGCATACGCACGCCGGAAAGTCCGACCGGGTTTTTAATCCCTTCCTGATAATCAATGGCATATTCCTGAGGGATCACATGCAGAACCCGATGCTCATCACGTACGCGTACCGACTTAGCGGTATGCACCACGTTCTCTACATCTTCCTGCGTGACTTCCTCTTCTGAAATAGGAACCATCCCTATTTCATTCTGACAACTGATATGTTTACCAGACAAAGCAAGGTAAACAGAGGAAATTTGGCAATCCGCCATCAATTCAGCCTGATCGATGGCGCGCTGTACGCATTTCACCACCGATTCCAGGTCATTCACGCCACCCTTGTCCATGCCACGGGATGGGCAACTGCCCACGCCAATAATATTGACCATGCCATCGGGCAGAACTTCCCCCACCAATGCGGCAACCTTTGCCGTACCGATCTCCAGCCCAACTACCAGTTTTCTGTCCGTCGACTTGATCATTGTTGTTTAGCCTGTGCCTGATTCTGTTGCTGATTACTGTTTTGCTGGTCAATAAACTCTGGTGCCCAACCTACTGACGCACCGCTGTCATAACGTAAATCGACATAAGTGATGCGTTTTTTATCGGCTTCAGCCTGTTGCTGGAATCGCGGGTAAAGCTCGATAAAACGTTGTAAACGCCCCATCCGGTCATCTCTCCCCAATTCCAGCCGGACGTCATTATCCAGAGTTAACTGCCACGAGTGACGTGCACTCATTGCCACTGCTTTCAACGTGAACTTGCCGGCGGCCAGCGCCTGACTCATCGTTTGAAAGCCCTGCAAAACATCCTGTTCGCTGCCTTCCGGACCGTAAAGCAACGGCATTTTTTGTTTGACCACACGCTCGGCGGGTATGCTGAAAGATTTGCCATCGGCATCAACCATATGCAAATCATTCCAGTGTGCGACCGGCACATACTCCACGAGATGTATCTTCAGTTCATTCGGCCATTGCTTACGTACGCTGACCTGTTTTATCCAGGGTAAACGCTCAATCTGCTGCTGAATGACGTTTACATCCTGCGTCATGAACGTTCCCGGTGCCCCTAAGGACAGAATCGCCTGACGAATATCATCGTTGGTCGTGTAATGCCGCTCCCCGGTGACAACTAACTGGGACAACGGCAATCGGTTTGCATCCTGCATCCAGCCGACAACGGCCCACGCACTCCATAAAATCGTTCCTACCACCAACAGCAGAAACACGATCCCTGCCAGCTGGCCACCGTTACTGCGACGGCCGTTGCTCTCGGCCGTCTCACGCTCTCGGGTATTCAGGGCGGCTTGAGACATATCAGTCTGCCAGTTCCAGAATACGGAAAACGAGTTGCGGGAAACTCAGCCCGGCGTGTTTAGCCGCCATCGGCACCAGACTGTGGCTGGTCATTCCCGGCGACGTATTCACTTCCAGTAAGTTGAAGTTGCCGTCACCGTCCTGCATGACGTCGACACGTCCCCAGCCACTGCAATCGAGCGCCTGATAAGCCTGCAAAGCCAGTGAAGTCAACTGCTGCTCCTGCGCTTCGCTTAAACCGCTCGGGCAAAAATATTGTGTTTCATCAGACAGATATTTTGCCTGATAGTCATAAAACGTACCGGCTGGCTGGATGCGAATCGAGGGCATCACCTGGTTGCCCACGATAGCCACGGTATATTCCGGGCCACTCAGCCATTTTTCGATCAGTACGTTATCGTCATGCCTGAAGCCTTCCTGCAGGGCGGGTAACAACTCTTTTTCCGTTGTCACTTTGCTCATCCCGACGCTGGAACCTTCACGGCTTGGTTTGACGATCACCGGCAGGCCTAATTCAGCGATTTTTGCCGCCAGAGCGCCCTGCCCTGCTTCCTCAATTTGTGAACGATGCAGTGCGACAAACGGCGTGACCGGTAACCCTAAAGCCTGCCACACCAGTTTGGTGCGGAACTTGTCCATAGTGAGCGCCGACGCCATCACGCCGCTGCCGGTATAAGGCAAACCGATTTGCTCCAGCAAACCCTGCAACGTTCCATCTTCGCCACCGCGACCGTGAAGTGCGATAAAGACTTTGCTGTACCCTTCTTCTTTGAGAAGCGCCACATTAAACGTTTTGGTATCGATGCCGTGGGCATCAACACCGGATTCGCGTAAACCAGCCAGCACTGCGGCGCCTGACTGTAATGACACATCGCGTTCTGCGGAAGTACCACCCAACAATACCGCTACTTTCTCAGACATGATGTTCTTCACCTTTCTTTACTGGTTGCAGCTTTTGATCTGCCAATTTACGGGCCACTCTGCCGACATTACCGGCGCCCTGAACCAGAACTAAATCGTCGCCTTCGAGGATTTGCGCCAGACTTTCCGGCACCGCCTCAATATCAGAAACCAAAATCGGATCAAGCTTGCCGCGTGCGCGAATAGTGCGGCACAACGAGCGGCTGTCTGCGCCAGGGATCGGCGCTTCACCGGCCGGATACACATCCAGCATGATCAGCACATCAACCTGCGAAAGCACATTTGCGAAATCGTCGTACAGATCGCGAGTACGGGTATAACGGTGCGGCTGGAAGATCATCACCAGGCGCTTGTTTGCCCAGCCCGCACGCGCGGCTTTGATCGTCGCATCCACTTCTGTCGGATGGTGGCCGTAGTCATCGACCAGCATCGCGCTACCTGTTTTACCGTTCACATTTTCCAGCGCGTATTCGCCCAGAAAATCGAAACGACGGCCGGTACCCTGAAAACCTGCCAGCGCGCGCAAAATAGCATCGTCGCTGATATTTTCGTCCGTCGCGACGGCAACTGCGGCCGCGGCGTTCAGCGCATTGTGACGACCCGGCGCATTGAGCGTAACGCTTATCAGCGGCAAGTCCTGACGGCGCAGCGTAAAGTGACCTTGCGCGCCCACCTGACGGTAATTTTCGATAATCACATCGGCGTCTTCGCTGAAACCGTACGTCGTCATATGACGTCCTACGCGTGGGATCAGCTCACGGATAACCGGATCATCAATACACATCACTGCGCGCCCGTAGAACGGCAGGTTGTGCAGGAAATTGATGAACGTCTGCTTCAGGATTTCAAAGTCACCCTGATACGTGTCCATGTGATCCGCTTCAATGTTGGTCACGATGGCCACCATCGGTTGCAGATGCAGGAAAGACGCGTCGCTTTCGTCTGCTTCAGCGATCAGAAAACGGCTTGACCCCAGACGCGCATGCGTACCTGCCGCTTTCACCAGTCCACCGTTTACAAAGGTCGGGTCTAGTCCGGCCTCGGCATAAATACTGGTCACCATCGCTGTGGTCGTTGTTTTACCGTGCGTACCTGCCACGGCAATACCGTGACGAAAACGCATCAGTTCAGCGAGCATTTCCGCGCGGCGGATCACCGGAATACGGGCTTCACGCGCCGCAACAATTTCCGGGTTATCGGATGAAATAGCGGTGGAAACTACCACCACACTGGCATCCAGCACGTTCTCCGGGCGGTGATTGAAATAAATCGTCGCACCCAGCGCGGTCAGTTGCTGAGTCACCGCGTTAGGTGCTAAATCAGAACCGCTGATCTGATAGCCTTCATTGGCCAACACTTCGGCGATACCACCCATGCCGGCACCACCGATGCCAACAAAGTGAATGTGCCGGACACGATGCATCTCGGGCACGAAGGTACGCAGTTTCGCCAATTGTTGTGTATTCACGTTTTTATTCACTATTTCAGGTTACTGATTAATCCGTTTCTTACGGCTGGGACCCCACACTGCGTGGCCCGTTCATTTTCATTTTTTGCTTGCGGCAACCACTTCAGCGGCTACACGCTCTGTCGCATCAGGGATGGCGGCGGCACGTGCTGCCATCGCCATTTCCATCAGATGGGTTCTGTCCCATCCGGCCATCAGATCAGCGACGGCGGCGGCACTAAAATCTTTCTGTTCGATAATCTTCGCGGCACCGGCTTTTTCCAGCGGTAGCGCATTCCAGTACTGTTGACGGTCTTTATGCTGGAAAGGCACAAAAATCGCGGGTAAACCTGCGGCGGCAATTTCACTGACCGTTAACGCACCGGAGCGGCAAACCACCACATCGGCCCAGGCATAAGCCTCTGCCATGTCATCAATGAATTCGGTCACTTTATGCTGCGTCTGACCGGCTTTTTCATAAACCTGATGCACTGACGCCAGAGCACCTTTACCGACCTGGTGCCACAACGTAATCTTATCGCCCATCAGCGCAGCCACTTCCGGCATGCTCTGATTAAGGACTCGCGCGCCCTGACTGCCACCAATCACTAATACACGGATTGGACCTTCGCGGCCGGCCAGTCGGGTTGCCGGTAATTCCAGCGCCAGTACGTCAGTACGCACCGGATTGCCAACTACGTCAGCATTAGGAAATGCCCCCGGAAATGCCTGCAATACTTTTTTGGCAATGTGCGACAAACCTTTATTGGTCATGCCGGCAATGCCATTTTGTTCGTGTAACACCACCGGAATGCCCAGTGACCAGGCAGCCAGGCCTCCGGGACCGGACACATATCCGCCCATGCCCAATACCACATCAGGCTGGAAGCGCTTCATGATGGCCTTCGCCTGACGCCACGCATGATATATGCGAACCGGTGCCGTTAGTTGCGCTTTCAGACCTTTCCCACGCAATCCGGCAATTTTAATGAAATCAATCTCGATACCATGTTTTGGAACCAAATCCGCTTCCATTCGGTCTGCTGTACCCAGCCAGCGAACTTCCCAACCTTGCGCGATAAGATGATGGGCTACTGCCAGTCCCGGGAAAACATGTCCCCCGGTACCACCTGCCATCACCATTAAACGCCGGGTATTGCCACTCATCGGGCACTCCTTACAAACGCCTGGGCTTTTGCCAGCCGCGTTTCAAAATCCACTCGCAGCAATAACACGATTGCCGTCGACATAATTAACAGGCTCGACCCACCGTAACTGATGAGCGGCAATGTCAGACCTTTAGTTGGCAACATGCCCGCCGCCGCCCCGACGTTAACCAACGCCTGGAAGCTAAACCACACGCCAATTGAACAGGCTAAAAACCCAGAAAAACGCTGGTCGGTTTCTAACGCGCGACGCCCGATGGACATGGCGCGAAAAGCGACGAAGAATACCATTAACAGGGCGAGAACCACACCGAAATACCCCAATTCCTCGCCTAAAATGGAGAAGATAAAGTCGGTGTGTGCTTCAGGTAAATACTCCAGTTTCTGGACTGAATTACCTAAACCTTGTCCCCAGAATTCGCCTCGACCAAATGCCATCAGTGACTGAGTTAACTGGTAGCCACTACCAAACGGATCCGCCCACGGATTCCAGAACGATGTCACACGGCGCATACGGTATGGCTCGGCAAGAACCAGCAGTACCACAGCGAATACGCCCGAACCGATAATGGCCAGGAACTGCCACATTTTTGCCCCTGCCAGGAATAACATCGCCAGCGTGGTGATGAACAGTACAACCACCGTACCAAGGTCCGGCTGAGCCAACAGCAATACTGCCAGCACGACCATCACACCCATCGGTTTGCAGAAGCCCCAAAAGTTACTGCGCACTTCATCCACTTTTCGCACCAGATAGCTGGCGAGGTAGCAGAACAGTGACAACTTGGAGAACTCTGCCGGCTGAATACGCAGCGGCCCGAGAGAAATCCAGCGAGATGCCCCGTTAACCGAGCTGCCCACCACCAGCACCACCAGCAACATGATGACCGACAGCAGCAGCAGGACATTGCTGTACTTCTGCCAGACCGCCATCGGCACACGCAATGTCACCAGCGATAAACCAAAGGCCAGACCGAGATAAATAGCATCACGTTTAGCAAACAAAAACGGATCGTCTGCCAGACGCTGACCAATCGGCATCGACGCTGATGTCACCATCACGAAGCCGACGATAGCCAGCCCGAAGGTCAGCCACAGCAAAGTCCGGTCATACAACACCAGTGTGACGGACTCGCTTTCTTTGGCGCCCATCACCCAATCATTAAATTTGCCGACGAGGCTCAGCCCGGGTATCCGCATCAACCCAACTCCTTCGCCAGCGCGGTAAAGATATCGCCGCGTTGTTCAAAACTGCGGAACTGATCCAGGCTGGCGCAGGCTGGCGACAGTAAAACCATATCGCCGGAAACCACACGCGTGCTGATATCACGCATCGCCTGTTCCATCGTTTCAAACAAGGAAGAAACGTCAGGGCGCAAATCCGCCAGCTCTGCGCCATCACGGCCAAAGCAGTAAATACGCAGATTGTCGCCCTGCAAATAACGCGTCAGTGGCGAGAAATCAGCAGATTTACCGTCCCCGCCTAATAACAGATGCAGCGTGCCTTCGACGTGCAGACCGTTCAATGCGGCTTCGGTACTGCCGACATTGGTCGCTTTAGAGTCGTTAATCCAGCGAACGCCGTTATGTTGCCATGCCACCTGAAAACGATGAGCCAGACCGGTAAAGGTCGTCAGGGCTTTCAGGCTGGACGCATGAGGAATACCGACTGCATCCGCCAGCGCCAGCGCCGCCAGGGCATTGGTGTAGTTATGGCGTCCTGTCAGTGGCATCTCACGGGTATTCAGGACTTTCTCGCCACGCACACGTAACCAGATATCATCCTGCTGACGGGTCAGATGGTAATCACCCACATCAACACCAAAACTCACGCAGCGTTTATCCGCGCCACGTACCGGCATGGTCAGCGCATCGTCGGCATTGACGACGCATAATGCTGCGTTCTCATAAACTTTCAGTTTGGCTGCACGGTATTGCTGCAAACCAAACGGATAGCGGTCCATGTGGTCTTCAGTTACGTTGAGAATGGTCGCCGCCGCCGCGTGAAGACTGTGTGTGGTTTCAAGCTGGAAGCTGGAAAGCTCAAGCACAAACAGATCGTATTCGTGATCCAGCATGGTCAGCACAGGCAAACCGATATTGCCGCCCACGCCCACGCGCCATCCGGCCGCTTTCGCCATCTCGCCGACCAGCGTGGTGACAGTGCTTTTACCGTTCGAACCGGTGATAGCCACAATTGGGGTTTGCGTTTCGCGGCAGAACAATTCGATATCGCCAATGATTTCCACGCCAGCCTCTGCAGCTGCGCTCAGTGCTGGCGTTGCCAGCGCAACACCCGGACTTGAAATGATCAAATCAGCGTCCAGCAGCCAGTCTTCATTGAGTGAACCGAGATGACACTCAATGTTATCCGCCAGTTTATCGAGTCCTGGCGGGCTGACGCGGGTATCAATGACACGCGGCGTGACGCCACGTGCAACAAAGAAATCAACACAAGACAGGCCGGTAAGACCCAGCCCGATGATGACCACTTTTTTACCCTGATAGTCAGCCATAATTACCGTACCTTCAGCGTCGCCAGGCCAATCAGCACCAGCATCAGCGAAATAATCCAGAAGCGCACAATAACGCGCGGTTCCGGCCAGCCTTTAAGTTCGTAGTGATGATGGATAGGCGCCATACGGAAAATGCGCTGCCCACGTAACTTAAAGGACCCAACTTGTAAGATTACCGACAGGGTTTCGACAACAAACACACCGCCCATAATCACCAGCAAAAACTCCTGACGCAGCAGCACAGCGATAGTGCCCAGCGCGCCACCCAGCGCCAGAGAACCGACATCGCCCATGAAAACTTGTGCCGGATAGGTGTTGAACCACAGGAACCCGAGCCCGGCACCGACAATTGCGGTACACACGATCACCAGTTCACCCGCGTGACGCAGATAAGGGATGTGCAGGTAGCTGGCGAAATTCATGTTACCGGTCGCCCATGCCACCAGCGCAAAGCCCGCCGCGACGAAAACCGTTGGCATAATCGCCAGCCCGTCCAGACCATCCGTCAGATTGACGGCGTTACTGGTACCGACAATCACAAAGTAGCTCAGCAGGATGTACATCAAACCCAGCTGCGGCATGATGTCTTTAAAGAAGGGCACCACCAGCTCGGTCGCTGGCGTATCTTTACCAATGGCATACATCGTGAAAGCGGCGGCCAGCGCAATGACTGACTGCCAGAAGTATTTCCAGCGGGCGATCAGCCCCTTGGTGTCTTTACGCACGACTTTGCGATAGTCATCGATAAAGCCCACCACACCGTAACCCAGCAATACGAACAGCACACACCACACGTACGGATTGGACGGATAGGCCCACATCAATACCGAAATCGTGATAGACGCCAGAATCATCAGGCCGCCCATCGTTGGTGTACCACGTTTACTGAAATGTGATTCCGGGCCGTCGTTACGGACAATCTGGCCGAAAGACATTTTCTGCAGACGGGCAATCATGCGAGGCCCAATCCACAGCGACAGGAACAAAGCGGTCAGCAGGCTGACAATGGCGCGAAACGTCAGATAAGAAAAGACGTTGAAGCCGGAATAATATTTGACCAAATGTTCGGCCAGCCAAACTAACATGTTGCATTCTCCTGTAACGCGCGTACTACCTGCTCCATTGCGGCACTACGTGAACCTTTAATCAAAACGGTAATTACCGCATGTTCAGACAGTAAGCTCGTTAAACGGGCCGTCAGGGCTGCCTTATCTTCCAGATGTTCACCACACCCGCTGACATCACTGATGATGCGGCTGTCATGACCAATGCTGAATACTTTGTCGATACCGGCGTCGCGGATAGCTTCACCGACCTGACGATGGCAATGTTCGCTTTCAGCGCCCAGTTCAGCCATATCGCCCACTGCCATCACGCGGTAGCCCGGCATTTCCGCCAGCACCTGTGCAGCAGCGGTCATTGAACCCACATTCGCGTTGTAGCTGTCATCAAGCAAGGTTTTGCCCTCGCTGATAACGATCGGGAATAAGCGCCCTTTCACGGATTGCAGCGTCGCCAGCCCGGCGCGCACGTTCTCCGGCGATGCACCGACAGACATTGCCAGCGCAGCCGCCGCGAGTGCGTTAGCGATATTGTGACGACCCGGAACCGGCAGCGAAACATCAATGCTGCCCTGAGGAGAATGCAGTGTGAACGCGGTATTCAGCGGGCTGATGTTGACATCAGTGGCACTGAAATCGATGCCTTCACCGAAAGCGGGAGAAAAACGCCAGACGGTTTTACCGTTCAGCTTATGCTGCCAGTTCGCCCAATCGTTGTTATCCGCATTGATCACGGCAATGCCGTTTTCCGGCAGCCCATCGAAAATCTCGCCTTTCGCACGGGCCACGCCTGCGAGGGAACCGAAACCCTCCAGATGTGCGGCGGACAAGTTATTCACCAGCGCCGTTTCAGGTCGTGCCAGCGCAGTGGTGTAGGCGATTTCACCCGCATGATTCGCACCCATTTCGATGACAGCAAAATCATGTTCTGCCGTTAAGCGCAGCAACGTCAGAGGAACGCCAATGTCGTTATTGAAGTTGCCTGCGGTATACAGCACATTGCCGCACTCGCGCAAAATCGCCGCAGTCATCTCTTTCACAGACGTCTTGCCGGAAGAACCGGTCAGGCCGACGACACGCGCCGGAACCTGCTGACGCACCCAGCCGCCCAGTTGCCCGAGCGCAATACGGGTGTCAGCAACCACTAACTGAGGAACATCTACCGGTAAGCGCTTACTTACCAGTAAAGCCCCTGAACCGGCTTTTACGGCATCAGCGGCAAAGTCGTGGGCATCGAATTTCTCGCCTTTCAGGGCGACAAACAAACAGCCTTCAGTGATCTGACGGGTGTCCGTCGTCACGCTGTCAATTTGAGTATCAGTGCCGATGAGCTCAGCGTTGAGCGCATCAGCCAGCGTTTGCAGGGAAACACGAATCATGCGATCACCCCCAGCAAACGTGCAACCGTCACACGGTCGGAATAGTCGAGACGCTGGTTTCCGACGAGCTGGTAATCCTCATGCCCTTTACCGGCAATCAACACAACGTCGTCTTCTTTCGCCTGCATGATCGCGCTGGTGACTGCTTCTGCGCGGCCATGGATTTCCTGCACACGTCCTGCATCAAGCAGACCGGCAAGGATATCTGCAACGATAGCGCGAGGCTCTTCGCTGCGAGGATTATCATCGGTAACAATCACGCGGTCAGCGTATTGCTCAGCAATAGCGCCCATCAGCGGACGCTTGCCTTTATCGCGATCTCCACCGCAACCAAAAACGCACCACAACGTGCCACGACAATGTAGCCGCGCTGCCGCCAGCGCTTTTTCCAGTGCGTCAGGAGTGTGCGCATAATCAACCACCGCCGTAGGTTTACCCGGCGCATTGAAAACTTCCATACGGCCACAAACCGGTTGCAGCTGAGAGGCGGTTGCCAGTAATTGCGCCAGCGGATAATCCAGAGAAAGCAGCGTGGCCAGCGCAACCAGCAGATTGCTGACGTTGAAGGCCCCCATCAGGCGGCTCTCCAGCTTGCCTTCACCCCAGCTTGAATCGATGTTTACGGTGGCACCGTTATCGTGATAATTCACGCTACGTGCCACCAGCCAGCGGCCACTCCAGCCTGCCGGAATTTTGTCTTCCATGCTGACCGCAATCGCATTTGGCGTTTTCGCCAGCCAGCGTGCACCGACTTCATCGTCAGCATTGATAATTTTTTGACCGACCTGATGTGAGGCGAAAAGCTGCCATTTGGCATCTTCATAGCTTTGCATATCACCGTGGTAATCAAGGTGATCACGGCTCAGGTTGGTAAATGCGGCAGCGGCAAACGGCAGTGCGGCAACACGGTGCTGAACCAGCCCGTGCGAAGAAACTTCCATTGCGGCAAAGGTTGCACCCAGTTTCACCAGGTCAGCCAGAATGTGCTGAACCTGTACGGCAGAACCGGTGGTGTTTTCCGCTGGTATCACGTTATCCAGCAGGCCATTGCCCACAGTGCCCATCACGGCACTGGTTTCGCCCAGCAACTGGCTCCATTGCGCCAGCAGTTGCGTGGTCGTGGTTTTGCCGTTGGTGCCAGTTACGCCAACCAGACGTAATTCTTTGCCCGGTTGCTGGTAAAAACGTCCCGCCAGCTCTGACAGCAGAATATTGAGATCCTCAAGATAAACCACCGGTACGCCATGCATCTGGCAGACCGTTCCGTGCTGTTGCTCACCCTTTGCCTCGGCCACAACGGCGGCGACGCCCTGGGCAATTGCCTGGGGAATAAAACGACGCCCGTCACTGGTATGGCCTGAAACCGCGACAAACAGATCGCCAGCAGCCGCAACGCGGCTGTCCAGAATCATGTCTTTTAGCGCTACCGCCGGGGCATCACTCACCCAGGGCGCTAAGATGTCGCGCAAATTACGATCTGCCACCTGAAGCCTCTTTTTGATTATTCACTATGTCTGCGTTTTCATCGGCAGTCAGCGCATCCGGTTCAACGTTCATGGTGCGCAATACGCCGCCCATGATGGCGCCAAACACCGGTGCGGAAACGGCCCCACCGTAATATTTCCCTGCCTGTGGATCGTTGATAACCACCACAAGGGCAAATCTTGGATTGCTTGCTGGCGCAACGCCGGCGGTATAGGCAATGTATTTGTTAACGTACTTCCCATCCGGGCCGACTTTTTTTGCGGTACCGGTTTTAATCGCAATGCGATAGCCCTTGATTGCCGCTTTCACGCCACCGCCGCCAGGCAGTGCCACGCTTTCCATCATATGCACAACGGTACGTACCAGCGGTTCAGGGAAGACGCGCTCGCCGGAAACCGGCGGATCAACTCGTGTGATCGACAATGGGCGATAAACGCCCATGCTGCCGATTGTTGCGTAGACTCGCGCTAGCTGGAGAGGTGTCACCATTAGCCCGTAGCCGAAAGAGAAGGTGGCCCTCTCTATGTCAGACCACCGTTGTTTTTTAGGGTATAAGCCACTGCTTTCTCCGACCAGCCCCAAATTGGTCGGTTTTCCCAATCCGAATCGCGAGTAAGTATCTACCAGCTCAGCGGATGGCATCGATAACGCCAGTCGTGAAACACCGACGTTACTCGACTTCTGCAAGATACCCGTAACGGAAAGCTCCGCGTAACGGGCCACATCTTTAATCTCATGACCGTTAATCCGGTACGGCAAAGTATTCAGTACGCTGTTCTCGCGCACCACACCGTTTTTCAATGCCGTCATCACCACCATCGGTTTCACTGTGGAACCCGGTTCGAAGATGTCGGTGATGGCACGGTTACGCATCACGTCTTTTGGCGTATCCGGCATGTTGTTCGGGTTGTAGGACGGGCTGTTAGCCATCGCCAGCACTTCACCGGTTTGCACATCGACCAGCACCGCAGTGCCCGACTCCGCTTTGTTGAATGCCACGGCGTTGTTAAGCTCGCGGTAAACCAGCGCCTGCAAACGCTCATCGATGCTGAGCGCCAGATTGTGTGCCGCCTGGCTGTCTACAGTAGAAATATCCTCGATGACGCGCCCGAAGCGGTCTTTACGAATGGTACGTTCACCCGGTTTACCGGTCAGCCAGCGGTCAAAACTCTTCTCGACGCCTTCAATACCTTCGCCGTCGATATTGGTGACGCCAATAACATGCGACGTCACCTGCCCGGCCGGGTAATAGCGGCGGGATTCCTGACGCAGGGAAATCCCCGGCAGTTTGAGTTTACGGATATATTCGCCGACCGCAGGATTGACCTGACGCGCCAGATACACGAAGCGCCCATTTGGATTGGCAGTAATGCGGGACGAAAGTTGGGCAAGAGGCATATTCAGTGCATCGGCCAGCGCTTTCCATTTGGTATCGGAGGTGATACCGCCGCGATCGCTAATTTCTTTTGGGTCAGCCCAGATGGCATTAACCGGTACACTGACCGCCAGCGGGCGACCAGAGCGATCGGTAATCATGCCACGGGAGGTTGGAATGGTTTGTACGCGAAGGGAACGCAGGTCACCTTCCTTCACCAGCTTATCCGGATTAATCACCTGCAGATACGCCACACGCAACATCAGGCCAACCAATGCCAGCAGGATACAAGCGCACAACAACGCAAAACGCCAGCTGATAAAGCTGGCTTGATTTTCGGGACGCTTTAACTTCGCGGTGCGTGTTGCTTTCATTCGCTGCCTGTATTCTCCGTGCGCATTTTAAGGCTGAACCACAATAATTTCTTGAGATGGATCAACGTGTTGCATTTGCAATTTCTCCGTTGCGATGCGTTCTACCCGGCTGTGATCACCGAGGGCGTTCTCTTCAAGGATCAGGTTGCGCCATTCAATGTCCAGCGCATCCCTTTCCAGGACTAATTGTTCACGCTGAGCCGTCAGCAAACGCGTACGGTGAGCGGTAGTGACCACTAAAATTGCACTGACCAAAACGGCGATCATCAGAATTAACGGGATCTTGCCGTTGCGAAGGATATCGCTGGCGATCACTCCCACTAATCCGTGGCGTTCGTTGCCTATCACGCTGTTGTTCTCTCAGCAAAACGCAGAACAGAACTGCGTGCCCGCGGGTTCTCTGCCACTTCGGCTTCAGAGGGCATCATTTTCCCGACTGATTTCAGAGAACGTCCGCCAAGTTCCGCGATTTGCGCTTCCGTCATCGGGATACCGGCTGGCACCTGCGCGCCACGGCTATGCTGACGGATGAAGCGTTTCACAATCCGGTCTTCCAGAGAGTGGAAGCTGATCACGGATAAACGTCCTTCAGGTGCCAAAATTTCCAGTGCGCCATCCAGCGCACGTTCAATCTCTTCCAGCTCACTGTTGATGTAGATACGGATCGCCTGGAAGCTGCGCGTGGCCGGATGCTTGTGCTTCTCACGCACTGGCGAGGCATTAGCGATCAGATCCGCCAGCTCTTTAGTCCGGGTCATCGGCAATTCGCGGTTACGCTCAACGATCGCGCGTGCAATGCGTTTGGCAAAACGCTCTTCACCAAAAGTTTTCAACACCCAGGCAATATCTTCGGCTTCAGCTTTCATCAGCCATTCAGCTGCTGAATAACCACGGGTAGGATCCATACGCATATCCAGAGGCCCGTCACGCATAAATGAGAATCCACGTTCAGGATCATCAAGCTGAGGAGAAGAAACGCCTAAATCCAGCAGTACGCCGTCGATCTTGCCTTCGAGACCCCGATCCCGCACATAGTCGGCCAGATCAGAAAAAGGTCCGTGAACGATAGAGAAACGCGGATCATCAATAGATTCTGCGGCTTTGATCGCCTGTGGATCACGGTCAATCGCCAGCAAGCGTCCGTCCGGCCCAAGCTGGGACAGAATCAGACGTGAATGGCCACCACGGCCAAAAGTTCCGTCTATGTAAATGCCGTCCTGTCGAATGTTGAGGCCGTTAACGGCTTCATCCAGCAAAACGGAAGTGTGTTTGTAGTTTTCAACCATGCTTATAATGACAAGTCCTGTAATCGGTCAGAAAGTGGCTCCTGAGACGATTGTTCAGCGTCGATGTCTTCCTTAACTTGTTGATACCAGGTCTGTTCATCCCACAATTCAAACTTATTGAACTGCCCAACCAGCATCACTTCTTTTGCGAGCCCGGCATGCTGACGCAATGTTGTTGCAATCAGCAGACGCCCGGCGTTATCCATCTGACATTCACTGGCATGCCCCAGTAAAAGGCGCTGAATACGGCGCTCAATGGGGTTCATACTCGACAGACGGGACAATTTTTGTTCGATAACTTCCCACTCAGGGAGGGGGTAAAGGAGGAGACATGGGTGATGGAGGTCTATGGTGCACACCATTTGACCTTGCGATTCTTCGCTCAGTAAATCCCGATAACGGGTGGGTACGGCAAGTCGCCCTTTACTGTCGAGGTTAACCATCGTCGCGCCACGAAACATGACCGCTCTACCCCTCTGTGACCCTTTTCACCACTTTCCCCCACAAATTCCCACAGAAAAGAGTTTACGGATGGTTTTAAAACCTTGTCAAGCCAGAGCGGAGACGGTTTGGCAATATTTACGCAGCCACACAAATGCTTAGCGCAATGTGATGAGGTTTTTTAGAGGGGGTATAGAAAATAACGTCATGATTAGTTGAAGAAATTTCGGAGGGTTAATAATTTCGTTTAAAAAAAAGCCAAACTGAACATTATTTAACTATTTATATTCTTCTGCTATCCAACTCTCATTTCCTGACCGTTTTGCCTTAACAAAAATCATTTTCAATTTTTTTCTGGCTGTCACGTCTAAATCAACATCATTTTACATGCCAACCCGCATGGCATAAGCCTTCGGGCAGATTTAAAAGCCATCAGTACCGCAGCAAACTCACACCGCTGGAATTTAAGCGGGGAATTCTACAGCACTTTTGCGGCGAGCATTAACGTATTTTAGAAATTGATTGGAAGGTTTATATCAGCGGAAGGAAAGCAAAAACATTTGTTAATAATTCAGCAGTCTGGGAATGCTCCTAAATTGCCCATTAAAGTCATATGGGAATTCTCGTATTTTGATTATCAGAAACGGCAACGCAAATTACCGGAATGTTTTAACGCGATTCAGCAACGGTGAAAAAGACGGGCAGTCAGGTGAATACCCGTCCGGGGTTTATTTGCGGCTCAGGCGACCACGGCGGAACAAATTACGGCGGATACGGGTCAGCCCTGCTTTCGGCTTCTTCGGCTCATCCAGACAGGCCAGAACCAGCTCCAGTACACGTTCAGCCACATCGCGGTGACGCTGCGCCACGGCCAGAACCGGGCATTCGAGGAAATCGAGCAGCTCGTTATCGCCGAATGTGGCAATAGCGAGATTGACCGGTAAACGCCCTTCCATTTTCAGCGTAACGTCCATCACACCCTGTAACAGCTGGAATGACGTCGTAAATAACGCCTGCGGCATCGGGTGCGTTTTTAGCCATTCGGCAAACACTATGGCCGCTGATTCACGATCATAAGCATTGGCATAAAGGTATTCCGGCTGGCGTGGATCTTCAGCCCATGCCTGGCGGAATCCCTGCTCGCGCAGAAAACTCACGGAAAGCTCAGGCAGCGCGCCGAGATACAATACCGATTCAGCAGGAAAGGTGCGCAACTCCTGCGCCAGCATCAGTGCGTCATCCTGATCGGCACCCACAACACTGATGAAGTGTTCGGGATCCAGAGCGCGATCAAGCGCAATGATCGGGAAATCATCGTTGGCCCAGCGCTGATAGAAAGGATGTTCCGGCGGCAATGACGTGGAGATAATGATCGCATCTACCTGACGTTGCAGCAGATGTTCGATGCAGCGCATTTCGTTGTCAGGCTGATCTTCTGAACAGGCGATTAGCAGTTGATAACCCCGCTGACGGGCCTGACGCTCGAGGAAGTTGGCGATTTTGGTGTAACTGGTATTTTCCAGATCGGGGATCACCAGGCCAATAGAACGGGTGCGACCGGCGCGTAAACCCGCTGCCACCGCATTCGGGTGATAGTTATGTTCCTTCACGACAGCCATAACTTTTTCGACTGTCTTATCGCTGACACGATACTGTTTCGCTTTGCCATTAATCACATAACTGGCCGTTGTACGCGAAACGCCCGCTAACCTCGCGATCTCATCCAGCTTCACTGAGAAACCCCTTAATAAAGATAATGCTTTATCTAACCGCAGAAGCCTCTGCCGGGCAAGGTGTTTTACCGAATCGCTTCACCTGTCTCGCAAAAAATAAAGCCCAACTCAAGAGCCGGGCTTTTAAATATCAGATAAGTTTCACATCTTGCTGATTATTTACGCTTTAGCGCATGATTTTGTCGCCACGGGAGACACCCACTATGCCGGAGCGCGCAACTTCGACGATTTCAGCCACATCACGGATACTGGCTAAAAACGCGTCCAGTTTGTCACTGGTACCCGCCAGCTGAACGGTGTAAAGCGTTGCTGTGACATCTACAATCTGACCGCGGAAAATCTCAGTAGAGCGTTTAACTTCTTCCCGGCCATAACCGGAAGCCTGCACCTTCACCAGCATGATTTCACGCTCAACGTGAGCACCCTGCACCAGCTCAGTGACTCGTAATACGTCTACCAGCTTATGCAGCTGTTTTTCGATTTGCTCGAGCACCTTGGCATCACCCACGGTCTGAATCGTCATGCGCGACAAGGTAGGATCATCCGTCGGTGCAACGGTCAGGCTTTCAATGTTATAGCCACGCTGAGAGAACAGGCCAACCACGCGGGACAACGCGCCCGATTCGTTTTCCAGTAATACTGATAAAATCCGGCGCATGATCAGGTCCTCTCCGTTTTGCTTAACCACATTTCGTCCATCGCACCGCCACGGATGTGCATAGGGTAAACGTGTTCTGTTTCATCCACGCTGATATCAACAAATACCAGACGATTTTTCTGTTCCAGCGCCAGCGCCAGCTTGCTTTCCAGCTCATCCGGCGTGCGGATAGCAATACCCACATGCCCGTAAGCTTCCGCCAGTTTCACGAAATCAGGCAGCGATTGCATGTAAGACTGAGAATGACGGCCGGAGTAAATCATGTCCTGCCACTGCTTCACCATGCCCAGATAGCCATTGTTCAGGTTCACGACGATCACTGGCAAATCGTATTGCAGCGCGGTCGACAGCTCCTGAATGTTCATCTGGATACTGCCGTCACCGGTCACACAAATTACCGTCTCATCCGGCAGGCCAAGTTTCACACCCAGCGCAGCAGGCAGGCCAAAGCCCATCGTGCCGAGGCCACCGGAGTTGATCCAGCGACGCGGTTTATCGAACTTATAATACAATGCGGCAAACATCTGATGCTGCCCGACGTCCGACGTAACATAGGCATCGCCTTTGGTCAGACGGTGCAGCGTTTCGATAACCGCCTGTGGCTTGATGGTACCGGTATTTTTGTCGTAGCTCAGGCACTCACGCCCGCGCCAGTTCTCAATATTTTGCCACCAGTCGCGCAGCGCATCGAATTCCTGCTTTTCGTCGCTTTGTGCCAGCAATTCCAGCATCTGAATCAGCGTCTGCTTCGCATCACCCACAATCGGAATATCCGCATTCACGGTTTTGGAAATGGACGTCGGGTCGATATCAATGTGCATAACCGTCGCATTCGGGCAGTACTTCGCCAGATTATTGGTGGTACGGTCGTCGAAACGCACACCTACACCGAAGATTAAATCCGCGTTGTGCATCGCCATATTGGCTTCGTAAGTACCGTGCATGCCGAGCATACCAAGGCTCTGGCGATGGGTACCGGGAAATGCGCCCAACCCCATCAGGGAACTGGTGACGGGCAGATTCAGTTTCTCCGCCAGTTGCAGCAGTTCAGCATCACACTCAGAATTAATCGCACCGCCACCGACGTACAGCACCGGTTTCTTCGCCGCCAGTAAAGTCTGGACTGCGCGCTTGATTTGCCCGCGATGGCCTTGCACCGTCGGGTTATAGGAGCGCATCGCAACCTGATCAGGATAGGCGTAAGGCAGTTTAATCTGCGGGTTCACCACATCTTTTGGCAGGTCGACAACCACCGGGCCAGGACGGCCGGTAGAGGCAAGATAAAACGCTTTTTTCAGCACAGTCGGAATATCTTCCGCACGTTTTACCAGAAAACTGTGTTTCACCACCGGGCGGGAAATCCCCACCATGTCGCATTCCTGGAATGCGTCATAACCGATGAGTGAACTGTGTACCTGGCCGGATAGCACCACTAGCGGAATGGAATCCATATAAGCCGTGGCAATGCCGGTGATCGCATTGGTTGCGCCGGGACCGGAAGTCACCAGCACGACGCCCACGTCACCCGTGGCACGCGCATAACCGTCAGCCATATGAACAGCACCCTGTTCATGTCTCACCAGCACATGATCTATCCCACCGACCGTATGCAGGGCATCATAGATATCCAACACCGCACCGCCGGGATAACCGAATACGTGCTTAACGCCCTGGTCGATTAACGACCGGACGACCATCTCGGCTCCTGACAACATCTCCATGGTTTTGCCTCCAGGCTTTTTGCTTCTTTTATAGGATGACTTGTGTTTCAGCTAGCTGTTCTATCAGCAGCAATTTAAAGATAAATTGCTGAATTTTAGGACTTTCTATCGGGCTCACAAAACCCTGCTGTTCTTATTGGCGTTCAAGAATCTAACTCAGTACCTTAGCGTCAGAACCGGAGTCAGGCAAACGCCAAAAATTCTGCACAGGCATGATTTTATCGCCTCGCACTGCCTTCATTCTCCCGCTCGGGACAAAACACTGCCTGTGAGCACTAACCAGTCAGAAATATCAGGAAGGCTGGAAAAATTACAGTATTAAATTATGTCCATAGCGGACCTGAAACTAAAACGAGGGAAGAAAACCGGCGAAGTGACATACGCCGGTGATTCAGAAAGGAAAGTGATGAAACGGGCAGATGAAGCATTACTCCTGATAAAGCTGATCGATTTCCTTCTGATAACGGCTGAAAATATTTTTGCGGCGCAGTTTAAGGGTCGGGGTCAGTTCACCCGCTTCCATCGTGAAAGGTTTGGTCAGCAACACAAACTTTTTCACCTGCTCAAAACCGGCAAGATCATGCTGAATCTCGCGTAGCTGGTGGGCAAACAGCGAGAGGATCTGCTCGTTTTTCACCAGTCCGGCGCGATTGAAATAATCAATACGGTGCGCCTGGGCATAGACGTTCAGCACATCAAAATCAGGCACGATCAGCGCAGAAACAAAGTGCCTTTCATCGGCGATGACTGCCGCCTGCTCGATATAACGATCCTGCACCAGCGTGCCTTCGATACGCTGCGGAGCAATGTATTTTCCGCCCGACGTTTTCATCAGATCTTTGAGTCGTTCGGTAATAAACACATTCCCTTGTGCATCCATTTTCCCGGCATCACCGGTTTTAAACCAGCCGTCGGCAGTGAAACTGGCCGCCGTCTCTTCCGGTTTATTGAAGTAACCCCGCAGGAGTGTTGGGCCGCGAACCTGAATCTCATTCTCCTCGCCGATCCGCACTTCAATCTCTGGTAACGCCGTTCCGACAGAACCAAAGCGGAAATCATTTTCTTCCCAGCAGGTCACCGTCGCGCACGTTTCCGTCAGGCCGTAGCCGTATTTGATTTTCAGACCGAGTGATTCGAAAAACAGAATGACATTGTCGTCCAGACTTGCACCGGCGGCAGGCAGAAAACGCAGATTGCCACCCAGCAAATCACGCAGCTTTTTTAGCACCAGTTTATCGGCGAGAAAATGCGCAGGCGCCAGCCAGAACGGATAACGTTCGCCACGGCGCTCGATCAAAAACTTCTCTTTGCCCTGCCCGACGGCCCAGTGGAAAAGCCGCTTTTTGAGGGTTCCTGCGCGAGAGACTTTGTCGTGGATCGCGCTGAACACTTTTTCATAGAAGCGCGGTACCGCACACATTACTGTCGGTTTAATGGCCTGCAAAGCATCACGCACCAGATCAGTTTCGCGCAGGAAGACGTTTTGCGCACCGCAATGCATCACGAAGAAACTCCATGCGCGTTCAAAAACGTGCGCCAACGGCAGAAAACAAAGGGAAACATCATGCTCCGAAATGCTCAGACGCCTTTCATGCTGCATCAGTTGCGTCGCCATGCTGCGGTAATCCAGCATCACGCCTTTTGCTTCTCCGGTAGTGCCCGAGGTATAGATAAGCGTGAACAGATCACTCAGGTCACGGGCATTCACCCGCACTTCACGCTCAGCAGCTAAAGCAGCATCCCGGGGAACAACGCCTGAAACATGCCGGGCAATGGGTACGCCACGTAAATCGACATCATTGTCCAGCACCAGTATGTGTTTCAGCTGCGGGCAGAGATCACGCACAGCCACCGCCGCGTCATATTGTTTCTGACCGACGACAAACAAAATACGGACATCCGCATCATTGAGTACATATGCAGACTGCGCGGGTGTATTGGTGGCATAAACCGGCACGGTGACAGCACGCAATTGCAGGATCGCAAGATCTGCTGTCGCCCAGGCCATCGAATTATTCCCGCAAATGGCGATGCGTTCCTGAACGCCCACTTGCTCCTGCAATAACACGTCGGATAAGGCATCCACTTTCTCGCCCAGCTCACGCCAGGTCAGGGCAGATTCTGCCGCTGGCGACCACTCGCGAAATGCAGTCTGTTCAGCGCGGGCAACGACTTGCTGACGAAAACGGGAAATCAGATGGTAATCATTTAAGGTTGGATTCATTGAGCGTTTATACCGGCGTCCAGCGTAGTCAGTAAAAGGAGGGAGCTGACTGCATTGCTCTGTTACAAAGATTTAACGCAGTCTACCGACAAAGATTGCAAGGCGAAATGAAATTGTAGGAGCTGCAGCAGGGTTTTGGAAATATCACGCGGAATTTCTAAGACAAAAAAAACCTGCAGGACTCTAACGAGGAGAAAAAAACCTGCAGGATAAAAAACTATCTGATAAAGAACAGGCAGCCGCTTTCGCTGCGATCACCTCTGCCAAAAAAGTCGTAATGACTGACTGATTACAGAGAAACAACACACTGGCTCAATAATGTTTTCATCCACATATTACCTTTGTCTTTGCTGGATGATTCGTGCCAGGAAAGATAACAAGTCAGCGTATTTTTCATCCACGGCAATGGAATGACGGATAAATTAAGTATTCCTGCATTTGCCTGTGCCAGCCAGCGCGGCACCAGTGCAACCATCTCGGATTTGGAGACAATTTCCATAACGCTGAACAGATCGGTTCCTTGATAGGAAATCAGCGAAACTAACTCAGAGTCGTCGTAATAAGGTGAACTGAAAGAATAGAAGCGGTCCATCATCATGACAGCATGTTTTTCTTTCAGATACTTTTCATCAGACATATGCGGACTGATACGGGGATGATTTTGCGCCGCGACCAGAACCAGCTCATCATTAAATAAGGCATGATTGCAAAAATCAGCACGCTCAAATTTACGATAACTGATCACAAATTCTATATTCTGGTAACGCAGCTGATGTTCAATATCATCGTTAACAATCGTTTGCAGTTTAACACTGACACCCGGCGATAATTCTTCGGCGGCCTTCAGCACCAGGCTGGTGAAGCGTTTATCGAGCGGGCTGCAAATAGCGACATTAAACTGGCGTGTGCTGAGATAAGGGTCAAAACCTGCCCCCGGCAGTTCGTTCATCACCAGTTGCAAAGCCTGTCTGATCGGGCCAAACAGTTGACGTGCGCGCATCGTCGGTTGGATCCCGCGCCCGAAACGCACAAACAAGTCATCATTAAACATCACTTTCAAACGGGCAACGGCATTACTGACCGCTGGCTGGGACATCCCCAACATATTGGCTGCACGTGTAATATTTTGTAATTGCATGACGGCATCAAAAACCGTTAATAAATTTAAATCAACATTGCGAAGGTGCGTTTCTGCCTCAGCGGTTTTAGGTTGTATTTCTGTATCGGCGTCAGACATGATATCCCTCATAATAGACATTCGAATCCAAATAAAATGATTATCTTCAATAATCTATTTCGTAAAGCGCAGCATTGAGATGGTATTGGGGAACATAAATATTGGCAGAGAAAACGCAGCAAATTCTCATCAATTTATTTTCAGAAAAATATGAATTTTTGTTTCCAATAATCAGAAACAGAAATACAAATTTTATTTCCCACAAAGAAACTGATGATATCAAACAGCAAAATATTTCCGTAAACAACATTCTAAAAATGAATAATAAGTTAAGCCATACTAAATCATTTTTAATTCACTGTATTAAATAGAGTATTTATCCAGGTGCCCCCGGGCGGGTGCATTTTTTTTGTTCTTATTTTTCCGCCCCCCTTTAAAACCTTCATCCCGAGTACCTCCGCGACGCCAGTGTTTTATGCTAAATGAGATTCAATATCATTTTGGCGATTTTCTGGAATTTCCACACAGTGAAGGTTGACATACCGCACACATTCCCGTATCACTTTAGTCACTGTTTGAACGATATCCGTTCTGACCACCCGATGATGAGAAGCTGAAACACATGTTCATGATGACCCGTCTCCTAGGCCTACTACTCAACGCAGAATATTTGCGCGGTAAGCCAGTGGGCGAAAATCAGAACTGATTCAACTTCCACAGACAATAAACCCGCGCCGATGCGCGGGTTTTTTTTTATCTCCCGCAGGGCGCGAAAGTAAAAGCAGACAAGGAATAACCCATGAGCGAGCAAGTCATTATTTTCGATACCACGCTGCGTGACGGTGAACAGGCGTTACAAGCCAGCCTGAGTGTTAAAGAGAAGATTCAAATTGCAATGGCGCTGGAAAGAATGGGCGTTGACGTGATGGAAGTCGGCTTCCCGGTCTCCTCTCCCGGCGATTTCGAGTCCGTACAAACTATCGCACGCCAGATTAAAAATAGCCGTGTTTGCGGTCTGGCCCGCTGTGTGGACGGTGACATCGACGCCGCTGCCGAAGCATTACGCGTCGCAGAAGCTTTCCGTATCCACGTCTTCCTGGCCACTTCTACCCTGCACATTGAATCCAAACTGAAGCGCTCGTTTGATCAGGTGCTGGAAATGGCCACGCATTCCGTGAAACGCGCCCGTAATTACACTGACGACGTCGAATTCTCCTGCGAAGATGCCGGCCGTACCCCGCTGGATAATCTGTGCCGCGTGGTCGAAGCTGCAATCAAAGCCGGGGCGACCACCATCAACATTCCTGACACCGTGGGTTACACGACGCCGGTTCAGTTCGGTGGCATCATCACCAATTTGTATGAGCGTGTTCCAAACATTGATAAAGCGATTATTTCCGTTCACTGCCACGATGATCTGGGCATGGCTGTCGGTAACTCCATCGCCGCGATACAGGCCGGTGCGCGCCAGGTTGAAGGCACATTGAACGGTATCGGTGAACGCGCCGGTAACACTGCGCTGGAAGAAGTGATCATGGCGATCCGCACCCGCAGCGACTACATGAACGTTCACACCAACATTAATCACAAAGAAATCTACCGCACCAGCCAGATTGTCAGCCAGATAACCAACATGCCGATCCCGGGCAACAAAGCCATTGTCGGCTCTAACGCCTTCGCACACTCCTCCGGGATCCATCAGGACGGCGTGCTGAAAAACCGTGAAAACTACGAAATCATGACCCCGGAATCCATCGGTCTGAATCAGGTTCAGTTGAACCTGACTTCCCGTTCCGGTCGTGCTGCCGTTAAGCATCGCATGGAAGAAATGGGCTACAAAGAAGCTGATTACAATCTGGATCATCTGTATGCCGCGTTCCTGAAGCTGGCCGACAAAAAAGGTCAGGTTTTCGACTACGATTTAGAAGCACTGGTCTTCATTAACAAGCAGCAGGAAGAACCTGAATTCTATCGTCTGGATAACTTCAGCGTGCAGTCCGGCTCAAAAATTACCGCCACTGCGTCAGTCAATCTGGCCTGTGGCGAAGAAATCATTACCGAAGCCGCTACCGGCAACGGTCCGGTAGATGCCGTGTATCAGGCTATCAACCGCATCACCGGTTATCAGATTGAACTGGTGAAATACCAGCTGAGCGCCAAAGGTCAGGGCCGCGATGCTCTGGGTCAGGTTGACGTGGTCGTCTCCTTCAATGGCCGCCGCTTCCACGGTGTCGGGCTGGCGACAGACATTGTCGAATCCTCCGCAAAAGCGATGGTACACGTACTGAATAACATCTGGCGCAGCAAACAAGTTGAGATCGAAAAACAACGTTTGCAGCAGACAGGTCAGCAACACAACAACATTCAAAATAATCAGGAAACGGTGTGAACATGAGCAAGACCCATCATATTGCCGTCTTACCCGGAGACGGAATTGGCCCGGAAGTCATGGCCCAGGCATATAAAGTTCTGGACGCAGTACGTCAGCGTTTTGGCCTGAAGATCACCACCAGCGAATACGATGTGGGTGGCGCAGCCATCGACAAACATGGCAGCCCGTTGCCGCCAGCGACCGTTGCCGGTTGTGAACAAGCTGATGCGATTCTTTTCGGGTCCGTGGGTGGCCCGAAATGGGAACATCTGCCCCCAAACGATCAGCCTGAGCGTGGCGCATTGTTGCCACTGCGCAAACATTTCAAGTTGTTTAGTAATCTGCGCCCTGCCCGCCTGTATCAGGGGCTGGAAGAGTTTTGTCCGCTGCGTGCCGATATCGCCGCAAAAGGCTTCGACATTCTGTGTGTTCGTGAACTGACGGGCGGTATTTACTTCGGTCAGCCTAAAGGTCGCGAAGGTCAGGGCATGCACGAGAAAGCATTTGATACCGAAGTGTATTACCGTTTTGAGATTGAACGCATCGCCCGCATCGCCTTTGAATCAGCGCGCAAACGCCGCAGCAAAGTGACCTCCATCGATAAAGCGAACGTGTTGCAGACTTCCATTATGTGGCGTGAAGTGGTTAACGAAATCGCTAAAGATTACCCGGATGTCAGCCTGAGCCACATGTACATCGATAACGCGACCATGCAGCTGATTAAAGATCCGTCGCAGTTTGACGTGTTGCTGTGTTCAAACTTATTCGGCGACATCCTGTCGGACGAATGCGCGATGATCACCGGTTCGATGGGGATGTTGCCTTCTGCCAGCATGAACGAGCAGGCGTTTGGTCTGTTCGAGCCTGCGGGGGGGTCAGCCCCGGATATCGCCGGTAAAAACATTGCCAACCCGATTGCACAAATTTTGTCCGCCGCACTGTTACTGCGTTACAGTCTGGGTGCTGATGATGCAGCCAATGCTATCGAGCAGGCGGTTAATAAAGCACTGGAAGCAGGCCACCGCACCGGCGATTTAGCTAACGGTCAGCAGGCGCTGGGTACCAATGAAATGGGCGATATCATTGCCCGCTTTGTGAAAGAAGGGGCATAACATGGCCAAAACTCTGTATCAGAAATTGTTTGATGCGCATGTGGTTTACGAAGCGCAAAACGAAACGCCATTGTTATACATTGACCGCCATCTGGTTCACGAAGTGACCTCTCCGCAGGCGTTTGACGGCTTGCGTGCGATGGGCCGTCAGGTTCGCCAGCCAGGTAAAACCTTTGCGACCATGGATCACAACGTGTCCACGCAAACTAAAGACATCAATGCGAGCGGCGAAATGGCGCGCATCCAGATGCAGGAATTAATCAAGAACTGTGCTGAATTCGGCGTGCAGTTGTATGACCTGAATCACCCGTATCAGGGCATCGTTCACGTTATCGGCCCTGAACAGGGCATGACGTTGCCGGGAATGACGATTGTCTGCGGTGATTCCCATACCGCCACGCACGGCGCATTTGGCTCACTGGCTTTCGGTATCGGGACTTCGGAAGTTGAACACGTTCTGGCGACACAAACCCTGAAACAGGGTCGCGCTAAAACCATGAAAATTGAAGTGACCGGCGAAGCTCCTGTCGGTATCACAGCGAAAGATATCGTTCTGGCGATTATCGGGAAAACCGGCAGCGCAGGCGGCACCGGTCACGTGGTGGAATTCTGCGGTAAAGCGATTGAAGCGTTAAGCATGGAAGGTCGTATGACCCTGTGCAACATGGCGATCGAAATGGGGGCGAAAGCCGGTCTGGTTGCACCGGATGAAACTACGTTTGCTTATCTGAAGGGCCGTCAGTTTGCGCCGAAAGATCAGAACTGGGACGCGGCGGTCGAATACTGGAAAACCCTGAAAACCGAAGATGGGGCGAAGTTCGACAGCGTTGTTACGCTGGATGCGTCTGAAATCGCACCACAGGTCACCTGGGGTACCAACCCGGGTCAGGTGATGGCCGTGAATCAGACCATCCCGGACCCGGCATCCTTTGCCGATCCGGTAGAACGTGCCTCAGCGGAAAAAGCGCTGGCGTATATGGATTTGCAGCCGGGCATTAAACTGACCGACGTGGCGATTGATAAAGTGTTCATCGGCTCCTGCACCAATTCCCGTATCGAAGATTTACGCGCTGCGGCAGCGGTGGCCAAAGGCCGTAAAGTGGCGAACGGCGTACAGGCCATTGTGGTACCGGGATCCGGCCCGGTAAAAGCGCAGGCGGAAGAAGAAGGGCTGGATAAGATCTTCATCGAAGCGGGCTTTGAATGGCGTCTGCCAGGCTGCTCTATGTGTCTGGCGATGAACAATGACCGTCTGGAACCGGGCGAACGTTGCGCGTCTACCAGCAACCGTAACTTCGAAGGCCGTCAGGGTCGTGGCGGTCGCACGCATCTGGTCAGCCCGGCAATGGCGGCAGCGGCGGCGGTCACCGGCCGTTTCGCTGATATCCGTGAACTGAACTGAGGAAAACACCATGGCTAAATTTACCCAACACATCGGTCTGGTGGTTCCGCTGGATGCAGCTAACGTCGATACCGATGCCATCATTCCAAAACAGTTTTTACAGAAAGTCACCCGTACCGGTTTTGGCCAGCATCTGTTTAATGACTGGCGTTTTCTGGACGATGCCGGTCAGGTGCCAAATCCTGATTTCGTGCTGAACAAACCGCGCTACAAAGGCGCGAGCATTTTGCTGGCACGCGAAAACTTTGGCTGCGGTTCTTCCCGCGAACATGCGCCATGGGCACTGACCGATTACGGTTTCCATGCTGTGATCGCGCCAAGCTTTGCCGATATTTTTTACGGTAACTCATTCAACAACCAGTTGCTGCCAATCACGCTGAGCGACGCCGAAGTGGATGAACTGTTTGAGCTGGTGAAAGCTAACGAAGGCATTCAGTTCGAAGTGGATCTGGAAGCGCAGACTGTTAAAGCGGGCGATAAAAGCTATCCGTTTGTCATCGACAGCTTCCGTCGTCACTGCATGATCAACGGTCTGGACAGCATCGGTCTGACCTTGCAGCACGAAGAAAATATCTCCGGCTACGAGAAGAATCAGCCTGCGTTTATGCAATGATCATTATCTGTAAACGATGAAGAAGGCGGGCCCAGCCCCGCTTTCTTCATCAGCCTTCAGGCATCCCCGAAAGCCTCTGCAAAGTTACCCCTGCATAGTCATCCTGTCTTCAGTTTCTTTGTCACGATTATTTCACTTACAGCGATGGGATCCTGGTACTTGCCTGATAAAAAATCGACTGAACCATAATTTTTTTCGATGGAAATAACATTAATCATATTCAAAACACTTCTAATATTTTTACTCAACAACGGCGAATGCACAAATATCGGCCACCATTTAATTAGCTTTTCTTAGAAACTATAAACTCCATTAATGGAACAGCCTCTCTATATACTTTTTTAATATATTTAGTAATATCTAACATAGGATAAGAAGAGGATGTTTTAAATAATCCTAAATTGGGATCGAGAAAAAAACATTCCGAAGCACTGTAGCGAAACGCCGCAACGGCATGATAGCCAACCTCACCCGGTACCTCAGAAAACCGGAAAGCAATGATCGCTCCGGTGAGAGGGTGAGCCTGACCAAAACTGTTTACCCCGTTAAATAACATGAAATCATTACGTGTTATCAGACGATACTGTAAACCGGGAACGCCAGTTATTCTTTCCTTTTCTGCCTGACGGAAATTTTTATAATTAACAAAGACCTGATGGCGTCCTGTCTGACGTTTCGGATCCTGCTGGCTCTCCTTGCAGCTCCTCAGATAGCTCTCGTGCCGCCGGTATGAACGCTCAAGCAATAGCCTCAGCTTCGCAGTATCAGAGGGGATTAAGGCTTTCTTGTCAGGTGTCAGTGGCGTGGAGAACCAACCGGAAAGCCAGCCGGAAAACCAGCCCCCCCTTTGTTGTACCGGCCTTTCTTTTAATATATCGCCCAGCCACGTCAGGCATAACCCAATACAGCAGCCCTCAGATTTTTTCTCATCAATAAATGAATTATATGTCTTCCTGATAAGTACAACTGGAATCATATTTAATACCCTGCATTAGAATTTTAAGAAAGACGATATTATAGAAAATACTTTTCATTAGCCATACAGGTAAAGAGGATGCGAAGCACTTAAAACATTAATCTTTGCAGGATAAAAACAGATATTTCAAAATTATTAAGACGTTGCCGGAACAAGCAAAAAACGGAATATATTATTCAGTTGAATAGGTTAAAGAGCGAATAAATCGCTCATTAACCTTACGTCATTTAAACATCTTTGACTTTATACATCAGCCCGAGCGCCACCACCGCCAGCACAGTTGCCGCCCAGTAGACCGGATAATGGCCGAAGTTTTCCACGATAAAGCCCTGCAGCAACCCCGCGCAAATCACACCGGTGGAAATGCTGTTGGTGAATAGCGTAGTCGCTGAACCTGCCCTTCCCGGCATCAGATCCTGAAAATACAGCATGCCGATCCCCGCCACGATGCCGATGAAAATCGCATTGAACAGTTGCAGGATCATCAGCGCCGCCTTGAACTGAAACGCCACCAGTCCGGCATAGAAAATCACACCACTCGCCACGGCATACAGCATCAGCTTGCGTTTGCCGGTACGTTTCACCAGATATCCGGCCAGCAACATGGCAGGAATTTCCAGCCCGGCCGCCGTCCCCATCAGCAAGCCTGCCAGCCCTTCCGGCAGGCCCAAACCGCTGGTGATGTACAGCGGCATATCAATGACATACATGATATTGCAGGTCCACATCAGCAAAGAAGAAAAGAACAGCAGACGAACATCTTTGTTACGCCAGGCACTGGCATGCACTACTTTTTCGTCCACTGGCAGTTCAAGGCGTGGTACTGAGGGCAGGAAAAACAGGATCATCAGTATGCTGCCGACAAACACCGCTGCCGCACTCAGGTACATTGGCGTAAAGCCGTAGTTCAACGCCACCATGAACGACAGCGGCGGGCCAAGCACCCAGGCCAGCGAGAGCATCGCACGCATCATCGAGCTGAACATCACCACTTCACTGGCGGAGCGATCCGCATGTTCCCGCGCCAGTGCAAAGAGCTGGGGCATCGACGCGTTACCTATCGCTGCCAGCAACACACCGACAGTGATCAGCACCAGATAATCGCGGCTGAAGGCAAAGACCAGACTGTTGCCGATCGCCATCAGGCAGCAGAACATCAGCAATTTCCGCCGGTCGCCTTTGTTATCGGAACGGTTAGCCAGCAGAAAGCTGATCGCGATCCCCGCGATGGCGTTAACGGTATAAAAGAAGCCGACCCACAATGGCCGGACTTTCACTTCATTGGTCAGAAACAGACTCAGCGTCGGCGCCTGTAATGCACCCGCCACGCCGCACAGCAAGGAGACCACCAGAAAGGTGACATAAATACGATTAAAACGAGGTTTTGACATGACGTCGTCCCTGAGAAATGAATGCAGATAAAGCAAGACAGACAGTGTAGCGAAGTTTCAGTCGGTTCTGGAAAATGAGCATAAAAAAACCAGTGAGTTTCCTCACTGGCTGGTGACAATACACCATTACTCAGAAAATCGAATTTAGTCAGACCTGAAGTCACAGTCGCCGGCGGTATTGCTCGTCGTCCATCGTTTCCATATCCCACTGCGTGAGACGGGACAGAATATCCAGACGGTACTGCATCGGTACCCATGACAGCCAGTCTGCATGATTTTTAGAGGCGTTCTTTTTGATGGCTTCAAAATAACGCTGATAGAAACGGGCGTTCAGACTGAGTTTCATGATGATCTCCGGTTGTTCACAACAGGCTTTCGTTGAGAAACAGTATCGGCGTAATATGAGGAAAGATAAATTGATGAAGATCGGCCACGGAGTTCCTCTTTTATGTCCTCATCCCGTTTGCAACAACAGTTCATCCGCTTATGGCAAAGCTGTCACGGTGAAGAAACTGAAACGACATTACAGGCACTGTCAGAAGTCCTGAACTGTTCACGCAGACACATGCGCTCGTTGCTCAGCACCATGCAGGGACAGGGCTGGCTGACGTGGGATGCAGAGGCCGGACGCGGCAAACGATCCACGCTGAAATTTCTTTATACCGGGCTGGCACTCCAGCAACAGCGCGCTGAAGAGCTGCTGGAACAGGACAGCATTGATCAGCTGGTACAACTGGTCGGCGACAAAACCCTGGTGCGCCAGATGCTGCTGTCCCAGCTCGGTCGCAGTTTCCGTCAGGGCAAACATATTCTGCGCGTACTGTATTATCGCCCGCTGATGAATCTGCTGCCCGGCACCATGTTGCGCCGTTCAGAAACCCACATTGCCAGACAAATCTTTAGCGGCCTGACACGCATAAATGAGGAAAATGGGGAAGCGGAAGGCGATTTAGCCCATCACTGGCAGGAAGTTTCGCCGCTGCACTGGCGGTTTTATCTGCGCCCCGCCATTCATTTTCATCATGGTCGCGAACTCGAGATGGCAGATATTATCGCCACGTTTATTCGCCTGAAAACGCATCCGCTGTTCAGCAACCTGAAATCAGTCACGACGCCCACGGCGAATGTCATAGATATCCACCTGAATGAACCCGACCGCTGGCTGCCGTGGTTGTTTGGCAATATCCACGCGATGATCCTGCCGCAGGAATGGCAGTCACTGCCTGATTTTGCCCGCCATCCGGTCGGCACCGGCCCTTACGCCGTGGTGCGTAATCTGAAAACACAGCTGCGCATCCGCGCCTTTGACGATTATTTTGGCTTCCGGGCACTGATCGACGAGGTGAATATCTGGGTATTACCGGAACTGAGTGAAGAGCTGGTGCATTCCGGCGTACAGCTTCAGGCCGATGAATCAGGCAAAAGCGAGCTGGAAAGTCGCCTTGAAGAAGGCTGCTATTTCCTGTTATTTGACCAGCGTTCGCCGGTCGGACAATCTGAAGAAACACGCCAGTGGTTGTGCGATTTACTCAATCCCATCGCCTTACTGAATAATGCCGAACCGATTTACCAGCGCTACTGGTCTCCTGCGTATGGCCTGCTGCCACGCTGGCATCACAAAGCGCCCCGGCCACGTCCGCCCAAACCGCAAAACCTGACGCAGGTAACGCTGACATTTTACGGCGAGCATTCCGAACATCAGGCGATCTGCAACGCCCTGCGCCCGTTGCTGGCGGAAGAAGGTATCGAACTGATTATTCAGATAGTGGATTACGCAGTCTGGCACCGCGGCGATGCCAAAAGTGATCTGTGGCTCGGCAGTGCCAACTTCACCCTGCCGCTGGAGTTTTCACTGTTCGCGCATTTCTACGAATTGCCGCTGGCAAAGCATTGCTTTAGCGAAGAGATGAACGACGATGCCGCCCTGTGGCACGCCGGGAATTTATCGATGGCGAAATGGAGCCAGAAACAGACGGTCAGCCATCAGATCCATCCCCTGTTCCATCACTGGCTGGTGCTACAGGGGCAACGCAGTATGCGCGGTGTGCGTATGAACACCCTCGGCTGGTTCGACTTTAAATCCGCCTGGTTTGCCCCACCGGACAGTTAATCGGACTATCGCATCGCGCCGTTAATCTCTAGAATGACATCCGTTCTCAACGGGGTGCCCGACTTGTTAAAGCTGCGATGTAAACGCCGTGAGCAAGTTTGGCTGAGATTTGAAACCCGTCGAACCTGATCCGGTTAATCCCGGCGGAGGGATTTGAGACTGCGCGATGCTTACTCAAAATCCTTTGCCCTTTCATTTTTTTGGAGCGCAAAGTTGAAAAAATTACTGTCCTGCCTGCTGTTACTTTCTGCACCTGCATTTGCGTCAAAACCTGTTTTGACGGTTTATACCTACGATTCTTTCTCTGCTGACTGGGGCCCCGGTCCCGCCATTAAAAAAGCCTTTGAAGCCCAATGCGGCTGCGAACTGAAATACGTGGCGCTGGAAGATGGCGTGTCTTTGCTCAACCGTCTGCGGATGGAAGGTAAAAACAGCAAAGCCGACATCGTGCTGGGGCTGGATAACAACCTGTTGCAGGCCGCTGAACAAACCGGTTTATTTGCCAAAGCACCGAAAACCAACGCCAGACTGACGGTGCCAGGCGGCTGGAATGACAGCACTTTCGTGCCTTACGATTACGGTTATTTCGCCTTCGTCTACGACAAAAATAAACTGAAGAATCCGCCAAAAAGCCTCGATGAGCTGATCAACAGCGACCAGAAATGGAAAGTGATTTATGAGGATCCACGCACCAGTACACCGGGTCTGGGCCTGATGCTGTGGATGCAAAAAGTCTACGGCGATAAAGCGCCGCAAGCGTGGGAAAAACTGGCGAAGAAAACTGTCACCGTCACTAAAGGCTGGAGCGAGGCTTACGGCTTATTCCTCAAAGGTGAAAGCGACCTGGTGCTGAGCTACACCACCTCTCCGGCATACCATATTGTCGAAGAGAAGAAAGATAACTACGCCGCAGCCGATTTTACCGAAGGGCATTACATGCAGGTCGAAGTGGCGGGCCAGCTGGCAAACAGCAAGCAACCGAAACTTGCTGAACAGTTCATGAAGTTCGTCACCACGGAAGATTTCCAGAAAGTGATCCCGACCGGCAACTGGATGTATCCGGTGGTGAATACCCCGCTGCCTGACGCTTTTAAACAACTGACGATTCCGGCCAAATCTCTGCAATACAGCGCACAGGATGTCGCTACTCATCGTTCACAATGGATCCAGGCATGGCAGAACGCCGTCAGCCATTGATCCCTCGCTGGCTGTTGCCGGGCGTCATCGCGTCACTGGCTATGTTGCTGGTGGCAGTACTGGCCTTAGGCTCTCTGTGGCGTCATGCGCCACAGATAAGCGGCGCATCGCTCTGGCACGATCCTTATCTCTGGCATGTGATCCGCTTTACTTTCTGGCAGGCGCTGCTTTCAGCGCTTTGCTCGGTGCTGCCCGCAATTTTGCTGGCACGCACCTTGTTCCGCCGCCGTTTCCCCGGCCGTCAGCTGTTATTACGTTTATGTGCGATGACGCTGGTCTTGCCGGTTTTGGTGGCGGTGTTTGGCATTCTCAGTGTCTACGGAAGACAGGGCTGGCTGGCGCAAATTTGCGGCTGGCTGGGCATGGATTACCGTTTCTCGCCGTATGGTTTACAGGGCATTTTGCTGGCGCACGTGTTTTTCAATCTGCCGCTGGCGACACGTCTGTTATTGCAGGCGCTGGAAAATATCGCCGTTGAGCAGCGCCAGCTCGCCGCACAACTCGGCATGAATATCTGGCAACAATTCCGCTTTGTGGAATGGCCCGCGCTGCGCCGGCAGATATTCCCCGCCGCCGCCTTAATCTTTATGCTGTGTTTCGCCAGCTTCGCCACGGTGCTTTCACTGGGTGGCGGTCCGCAGGCGACGACCATTGAACTCGCCATTTATCAGGCGCTAAGTTACGACTACGATTTAAGCCGCGCCGCCACGCTGGCCCTGATCCAGCTGTTTTGTTGCCTGGCGCTGGTGTTGCTCAGTCAGAAACTCAGTCAGGCGTTGCCGGTGGGCCAAACGCATTCTCAGCGCTGGCGTAATCCTGATGATTCCTGGCTGCGACGCATCGCCGATGCCGTACTGATTGGCCTGGCGTTGTTGCTGATCCTGCCGCCGTTACTCGCCGTCATTACCGATGGCATAAACCGGGCAGCGGTCGGTGTTTTGCAACAACCCGCGCTCTGGCAGGCATTATGGACATCCGTGCGTATCGCGCTCGGCAGCGGATTATTGTGTGTGCTGCTGACCATGATGCTGCTGTGGAGCAGCCGCGAACTGCGGTTACGCAAGAGAAATAGCTGGGCGCAGGCGATGGATCTGAGCGGTATGCTGATCCTCGCGATGCCGGGCATTGTGCTGGCGACCGGTTTCTTCCTGTTGCTCGGCGATACCACCGGTTTGCCACAATCGCCATGGCCGCTGGTGATCCTCACGAATGCGCTGATGGCCGTACCTTATGCATTAAAAGTGCTGGATAACCCGATGCGCGACGTGGCAGAACGCTACACGCTGCTGTGTCTTTCGCTGGATATGCATGGCTGGCAGCGGCTGCGCCGGGTTGAACTCAGCGCACTGAAACGCCCGATTGCACAGGCACTGGCTTTCGCCTGTGTACTTTCTCTGGGGGATTTCGGTGTGATTGCCTTGTTCGGCAACGAGAATTTCCGCACCCTGCCGTTTTATCTGTATCAGCAGATTGGTTCCTACCGCAGCCAGGACGGCGCGGTGACGGCGCTGTTATTACTGCTGCTATGCTTCCTGTTATTCACCCTGATTGAGAAACTGCCGGGCCGCCATGCTGACGCTGAATAAACTGACGTATTTGTACGAACATCTGCCGATGCGCTTCGATTTACAGATCGACGCCGGTGAACGTGTGGCAATCCTCGGCCCGAGCGGCGCCGGGAAAAGTACCCTGCTGAGTCTGGTCGCCGGTTTTCTGGCGCCGGTCAGCGGGCAGATCCTGCTCAACGGCGCAGATCACAGCGCGACGCCACCGGCAAAACGTCCGGTGTCGATGTTGTTTCAGGAAAATAATCTGTTCTCGCATCTGACGGTGCGTCAGAACATGGGGCTGGGATTGCATCCGGGGCTGAAACTTACCGCGCAGCAGAAGCAGGAACTGGAAGAAATTGCCCGACAGGTCGGGCTGACTGAATGTCTGGACCGGCTGCCATCGCAACTTTCCGGTGGCCAGCGTCAGCGTGTCGCGCTCGCCCGTTGCCTGCTGCGCAGTCAGCCGGTTTTATTGCTCGATGAGCCCTTTTCAGCACTCGATCCGGCACTGCGCAGTGAGATGCTGACGTTGCTGGATAAGGTATGTGAGCAACGCCATCTCACGCTGCTGATGGTGTCGCACAATCTGGATGATGCGGCACGGATCGCGCCGCGCACGTTGCTGATCGTCGATGGCCGGATTTTTTACGACGGGCCGACGCAGGCACTGACCGACGGCAGTGCGCCGCAGGCCAGCGTGTTGGGGATAATGCCGGGGATCAGCGGGTGATCACTTGCCACAGCAAATGACCATAAACCGGCATCATCGGCTGTTCGCTTAACATCACCAGACTCACTGCGGTGGCGACCAGACTTAGCACACAGACGATGCGCAGACGCGCTAAGGGCAACCATTTTGTCATCGCATCAGGTGAAGCTTTGCCCGAACGGAACCAGCGCCACAGCAGCCAGGCACTCAGCCAGATCAGCACCACGGCGGCAAACAGCATCCATTTGAAGACCGAGCTGTTGTGACTGGCCGGAATATCAATGGCCACGCCCGCCAGAATGCCCGGCAGGAAATACACCGGTGGCCAGGTGATGCAGCCAATAATATTCGGCGGTGCAAATTTGTAAGGCGGAAGGTTCAGCATACCGGCAACCATCGGCACCAGCGGGCGTGTTGGTCCGATGAAACGCCCGATAATCACCGTCGCAAAACTATGGCGATCCAGCGCATAACCGGTTTTATCCAGTAATGACTGGTAACGTTTGAGGAAGCGCCAGCGATGCAGCGGTTCCTTGAAACCGCGGCCAATGAAATACGAGGCCCAGTCGCCGAAGAAACATCCCAGCCCCGCCGCCAGCCAGGCTTCGTACAACCCCACCTGACCGCTGCCGATCAACGTCCCGAGCGTCGCCATCATGACGGTACCCGGCAGGATCAGGCCCACCAGCGCCAGCGACTCGAAGAAAGCCACCACCGCGACGATAATTAATGCCAAGCCCACCGACTGAGCGACCAGATGTTGTAGATAGGCTTCCATATCTTCCCAGAATTCAGTTGCGCCAATTGCGCAGATAAATGAGACAAGTGTGAGTTTTCTGCATTCTCATTGTAGTAAATACATCAATCGGCTGAATTGTCAGCGCATGAACTATCACAGTCAACCGGGTAATTGTATGCGTATTTGGCAGAAACCTGAGCCATAGACAAAGACTGTATAAATAACCATACTCTGTTCTGATTCCTTATCTGTTCATCTTTACCGTTCCGAGGCGCTTATCACTTCCACCTTTGTCCGTCCCGCTTCTGCTGCCACTGACACCCCGCCGCGTCAGGGATTTGTGCTGACCCGCCACTGGCGCGACGCGCCGCGCGGTACCGAGGTGGAATTGTGGCTGGCGACCGACGAAGGTCCGCAGAAAGTGCGCCTGCCTTTACAGGAATCGGTGGCGTTTATTCCGGCCGAACAACGCGCGGCGGCGGAGCGCATTCTCATTGATGAAAAAAATATCAGTCTGCGTCCGTTGCCGTTGCAGGATTTCCATTCCCGCGCCGTTCTTGGGCTTTACTGCCCGCAACACCGGCAGTTAATGCGGATTGAAAAATTGCTGAAAGAAAATGGCGTCAGTGTTTTCGAAGCGGATATCCGCCCGCCGGAACGCTTCCTGATGGAACGCTATATCACCGCACCGGTGTGGTTCAGCGGTAAACCGGGGCCGGACAAGCTGCTGATGGACACCAAAATGAAACCGGCGGAGGACTACCGCCCGCCGCTGAAACTGTGTTCTCTGGATATCGAAACCAGCGGCAACGGCGAGTTGTACTGCATCGGGCTGGAAGGCTGCGGGCAGCGCCACGTGTATATGCTCGGCCCGCCGAACGGCGATCCTAATGCTCAATTTGATTTCAACATGGTTTACGTCGACAGCCGCCCGCAGTTGCTGGAAAAACTCAATGAGTGGCTGGAAATCTATGATCCCGACGCCATTATCGGCTGGAGCGTAGTGCAGTTTGACCTGCGGGTTTTACAAAAACACGCTGACCGCTACAAAATCCCGCTGAAATTCGGGCGCGGCGGCGGTGAACTGGAATGGCGTGAACACGGTTTCAAACAGGGGCACTTTTTTGCTGCCGCTGCGGGTCGTCTGATCATCGACGGCATTGAAGCACTGAAATCGGCGTTCTGGAACTTCAACTCGTTCAGCCTGGAATTCGTCTCGCAAAGTTTATTAGGCGAAGGCAAAGCCAGCGATAATCCTTATCAGCGGCTGGCCGAAATCGAACAACGTTTTCGGGAAGATAAACCGGCGCTGGCACGCTATAACCTGAAAGACTGCGAACTGGTGACGCGTATTTTTGCCAAAACTGAACTGATGCCGTTTTTGCTGGAACGCGCCTCGGTCACCGGTCTGGCCGTGGATCGCAGCGGCGGTTCAGTGGCGGCCTTTACCCATCTTTATTTACCGCGCATGCACCGAGCCGGTTACGTCGCGCCCAATATGGGCGAATTGCAGGGCGAAATGAGTCCCGGCGGTTTTGTGATGGATTCGCGTCCCGGTTTGTACGATTCGGTGCTGGTGCTCGATTATAAAAGTCTGTACCCGTCGATTATCCGCACCTTCCTGATCGACCCGGTCGGACTGGTCGCCGGGCTGCAACAACCGGACGATGAACATTCGGTGCCGGGCTATCGCAACGCCCGCTTCTCGCGGGAAACACATTGCCTGCCGGAAATTGTCCGCCAGATCTGGATGGGTCGCGAAGAAGCCAAGAAGCAGAAAAACAAACCGCTCTCGCAGGCACTGAAAATCATCATGAACGCGTTTTACGGTGTGCTCGGTTCGAGCGGCTGCCGCTTCTTTGATCCGCGTCTGGCTTCTTCTATTACCCTGCGCGGGCACGACATTATGCGTCAGACCCGCGAACTGATTGAAGCCGAAGGTTATCAGGTGATTTACGGTGACACTGATTCCACCTTTGTCTGGCTGAATAAAGCCCATTCACAGGAAGACGCCGACGTTATCGGCCGCCATCTTGTGGAGCGGGTTAATGCCTGGTGGAAAGCCCATCTGCAACAGGAATACAGGCTGGAAAGCGCACTCGAGCTGGAATTCGAAACCCATTATCAGCGTTTCCTGATGCCGACCATTCGTGGCTCGGAAACCGGCAGCAAAAAGCGCTATGCCGGGCTGGTGAATGACGCCGACGGTGAGCACATCGTTTATAAAGGGCTGGAAACTGTACGCACCGACTGGACGAAGCTGGCGCAGGAATTTCAGCAGGAGCTGTATCAACGCATATTCCACCGCCAGCCGTATCAGGATTACGTGCGCGAATATGTCGCACGCACGCTCAGTGGCGAGTTTGATGACAAACTGGTGTACCGCAAACGCCTGCGGCGCAAACTGAGTGATTATGAAAAAAACGTGCCGCCGCATGTTCGCGCCGCGCGGCTGGCCGATGACTATAACGCGCTGCATGGCCGGGCAAAGCAATATCAGAATGGTGGCTGGATAAGCTATGTGATGACCACTTCCGGCCCGGAGCCGCTGGAAAACCGTCAGTCACCTGTCGATTACGATCACTACATCGAGCGTCAGCTCGAGCCGGTCGCCGATGGCATTTTACCTTTCCTTCACGATGACTTTGCTACACTGATTACAGGTCAGATGGGCTTATTTTAAACAAAAGAAGGCGCAGCTCTTGTGATTCACAGGTGACGAAACGCTTACCTTCCATTACCATAGCGCCCTTTCCCATTTCTGAATCATCCTCACACAGTGAATTACTCCGCGCCTCCGGGCGGGGAAAGAAAACTATTGCCCGTGAAACCTCTCGGGCTGAACAAGCATTGCGCAGTCGCCGTATACAGAGCACACAACACAGAGAGAAATTATGCCGTTTACATTAGGTCAACGCTGGATAAGCGATACGGAAAGCGAATTAGGATTAGGAACCGTAGTCGCGCTGGATGTGCGCATGGTCACCCTGCTTTTCCCCGCCACCGGTGAAAACCGTTTGTATGCCCGAAATGATTCCCCGATCACCCGCGTGATGTTCAACCCCGGTGATACCATCAGCTGTCACGAAGGCTGGCAGTTGCAGGTCGAAGAAGTTGTTGAAGACAAAGGTCTGTTGACCTATATCGGCACCCGTCTGGACACAGAAGAAACCGGCGTTGCCATGCGCGAAGTGCTGCTCGACAGCAAACTGACCTTCAGCAAACCGCAGGATCGTCTGTTCGCCGGTCAGATTGACCGTATGGACCGTTTTGCCCTGCGTTTCCGCGCCCGTAAATATCAGCGTGAACAGTTCCGTCTGGAATTCGGCGGTCTGCGCGGTATGCGTGCCAGCCTGATCCCACATCAGTTGCACATCGCTTATGAAGTCGGTCAGCGCCATGCGCCGCGCGTTTTACTCGCCGATGAAGTGGGTCTGGGCAAAACTATCGAAGCGGGCATGATTATTCATCAGCAACTGTTGTCCGGCCGTGCCGAACGCATACTGATCGTGGTGCCAGAAACCCTGCAGCACCAGTGGCTGGTAGAAATGCTGCGCCGCTTCAATCTGCGCTTCTCTTTGTTTGACGACGATCGCTACGCTGAATCCATCCACGAAGCAACGAACCCGTTTGAAACTGAACAACTGGTGATCTGTTCCCTTGATTTCGTGCGCCGCAATAAATCCCGTCTCGAGCAGTTATCCGATGCGGCCTGGGATATGCTGGTGGTCGACGAGGCCCACCATCTGGTGTGGAGCGAAGACGCGCCGAGCCGCGAATATCAGGTTATCGAACAGCTTTCCCAGCAAATCCCGAGTGTTCTGCTGCTGACCGCTACGCCGGAGCAACTGGGACAGGAAAGCCACTTTGCGCGCCTGCGCCTGCTGGATCCGGACCGTTTCCACGATTACGAAGAATTCATCGAAGAACAGCAGCAATACCAGCCGGTGGCTGATGCCGTGACCCTGTTACTCAACAAAGAACCGCTGACGCCGGAAGCGCTGGCGTTGCTGGGTGAAAGTGTCGGCAATGCCGATACCGATGCCCTGCTGACCGCCGCCAATAAAGGCGACGAAGCCGCAGCGAAACAGCTGGTTTCCATGCTGATGGACCGTCACGGTACCAGCCGCGTACTCTTCCGTAACACCCGTAATGGCGTGAAAGGTTTCCCTGAACGTCATCTGCATGCAGTGAAACTGCCGCTGCCGACGCAGTATCAGACCGCGATAAAAGTCTCGGGCATTATGGGCGCGAAGAAAACCGCCGAAGCCCGTGCGCACGACATGCTGTATCCGGAACAGATTTATCAGGAATTTGAAGGCGAGAACGCCACCTGGTGGAACTTTGATCCGCGCGTCGAATGGCTGCTCGGTTATCTGACCGCCAACCGCGACGAAAAAGTACTGGTGATCTGCGCTAAAGCCGCCACTGCATTGCAACTGGAACAGGTTCTGCGGGAGCGTGAAGCGATCCGTGCTGCTGTGTTCCACGAAGGTTTGTCGATCATCGAACGTGACCGCGCCGCCGCTTACTTTGCTTCCCAGGAAGAAGGCGCGCAGGTTCTGCTGTGTTCTGAAATCGGCTCCGAAGGCCGTAACTTCCAGTTTGCCAGCAAGATGGTGATGTTCGACCTGCCGTTCAACCCGGATCTGCTGGAACAGCGTATCGGGCGTCTGGATCGTATCGGCCAGCAAAACAATATCGACATCATGGTGCCATACCTCGAGCAGACCGCGCAGTCGGTACTGGTTCGCTGGTTCCATGAAGGTCTGGACGCATTCGAACATACCTGTCCGACTGGCCGCACCATTTACGACAGCGCTTATGAGCAACTGATTGCGTTCCTGGCGGCACCTGCCGCGCAGGAAGGTCTGGACGAGTTCATTCTTACATGTCGCGCCGAACATGACGCGCTGAAAGAGAAGCTGGAAAATGGCCGTGACCGCCTGCTGGAGATGCATTCCAACGGTGGCGAACGTGCTCAACAACTGGCGAAGGAAATCGGCGAGCAGGATAACGACGTTAACCTGGTCAACTTTGCGCTCAACCTGTTCGATATCGTCGGCATCAATCAGGAAGATCGCAGCGATAACCTGATCGTCCTGACGCCGTCTGATCACATGCTGGTGCCGGATTTCCCGGGTCTGCCGGAAGACGGTTGCACCGTGACCTTCGATCGTGAACAGGCGCTCTCGCGTGAAGATGCACAGTTTATCAGCTGGGAACATCCGATCGTGCGTAACGGTCTGGATCTGATCCTTTCCGGTGATACCGGCAGTTGTGCGGTATCGATCCTGAAAAACAAAGCGCTGCCGGTCGGTACCTTGCTGGCGGAACTGGTTTACGTGGTGGAATGTCAGGCGCCGAAGCATCTGCAACTGACCCGTTTCCTGCCACCGACACCGGTGCGTATGCTGATGGATCGTAAAGGCACCAATCTGGCGGCTCAGGTTGAATTTGAGAGTTTTAACCGTCAGCTGAATGCCATCAACCGTCACAACTCCAGTAAACTGGTGAATGCCGTGCAGCAGGATGTTCACGCCATGCTGCAACAGGCAGAAGCGGAAATTGCCGATCAGGCACGCGCCCTGATTGAAGCAGCGAAAGTGGAAGCTGACGAGCAACTGACCAAAGAACTGGATCGTCTGAAAGCGCTGAAAGAAGTGAACCCGAACATTCGCGATGACGAACTGGAATCGGTAGACTCTAACCGTAAGCAGGTGCTGGCGAATCTGAACGATGCCAGCTGGCGTCTGGATGCGATCCGCCTGGTGGTGGTCAGCCATCAGTAAGCCCGACGGGATGCAGCCGGTCTGCATCCCTTATTTATTTCAACCTGAATGCAGACTGAAACCGCTATGAGCGAACATCAACCGACTATCCCTGAACCGTCGAAAACCCGGCCGCTGGAGAATTACAATCCGCCGACCGATCCCTGGTTACAGGTGATTTTTCAGGATGAGCACATCATGGTGGTCAATAAGCCGAGCGGGCTGCTTTCCGTGCCGGGCAAGCTTGCCGAGCATCAGGACAGCCTGATGACGCGTATTCAGCAGGAATTTCCTGAGGCTGAGTCCGTCCATCGTCTGGATATGTCCACCAGCGGCGTGATCGTGGTGGCGCTGACTAAAGACGCTGAGCGTGAACTTAAACGCCAGTTCCGCGAACGCGAAACCAAGAAAGTGTATATCGCGCGGGTCTGGGGACGGGTTGAAGAAGATTACGGCATTATCGATTTGCCGCTGATTTGCGATTATCCTAACCGGCCGAAACAGAAGGTCTGTCACGAGACCGGCAAGAAAGCGCTGACGCAGTATGAAGTGATGTCATGGGATGATGACGGCACAACGCGGGTGAAACTGCGGCCGATCACCGGACGTTCGCACCAGTTGCGCGTGCACCTTCTGGCGCTCGGGCATCCGATTCTGGGCGATAAATTCTATGCCCATCCGCAGGCGCTGGCAGCGGCCGGTCGTTTGCAACTGCACGCACAGGAATTATCGTTTTATCATCCGATAACCGATGCGCCGCTGGTATTTAACTGCGAGCCGGATTTTTAACCATTCAAATAATACATATTTCTTCAATCACTATTAAGTAATATGTATTACATTACCATCGTGTTGTTTTATCAGAATTTACCTTGCCAAAAAATATAATATCGGCTTCCTCACCTATTCCCTTCCCTGTTAATTCGCCCCGCACGCCTGATAACATCCCGCCCTATTTATTCAAATTTAATTATTCACCCTTCAGGGAAGACGACATGAAATGGAAACCAAAGCTGCTCAGCAGCCTGATTGCATTGGCGCTTTTTGATGCCGATGCCGGTATCATGCGTGAAGATGTTGCGGTTCAGGACTACCGCGACTTCGCAGAGAATCTGGGCAAATACACCGTCGGTGAAGAAAACATCGAAGTCTTTAAGATGGATGGTACGTCCGCAGGCATCCTGAATTTCCCTATGCCCGATTTCGGCGCAATTAACAGCTTAGGTTTTGCGACAGTCATCGCCCCCTCTTATGTCGTCAGCGTTGCTCACAATGGCGGTTATACCGCTGTCGATTTCGGTAATAAAGCAAAATATAAAACTTCCTATAAATTAATTAACCGAAATATTGACCCTCAATATCTCACCTGGAATAAAGATTTCCATGTTCCACGTTTAAATAAAGTCGTGACCGATGCCGCGCCGGTACCCACCGTGGATACTCAGGATGTGCGTAAGAACCGAGAACGCTATGTTTATTTCGCACGAGCCGGTGCCGGAACACAATATCAGGTCGACCCCGTCACTAAAAAACCCGTTTATATTACCGGCGCTTACGAATGGAAAAGCGGCGGCACCGTGGTCAACCCAATCTTTGAACCGTCAAGATTACGCTGGGTTAACTACGGGCCGCCTGATGCACGTGCTCAGCCATTCAGTTCAGCGATACAAGCAGGCGACAGCGGAAGTCCGTTGTATGTTTATGATAACGTAGATAAAGAATGGAAAATCTTCGGTGTTTCCCCATGGGGAGGCACAGGAAAAACAGGATATGAATACACCAGTTATACGCTGGATATGCAGCTCAATTTTATGAACAAAGTGATTGCTGCTAATACCGATCCTGATGTGACCGACGTGGCAGCAGATGGCGATATTCATTGGACTGCGGCCAATATTACGCAAGGCGAAAACAGCTGGCAGTGGCACGGTGTTGATAAGCAACTCCCTTCGCAGGCCAGCAATGAAGAACTCGATGCCTCAAAAGATCTGCGCTTTGCCGGTGATGGCGGCCTGATCGTACTTGATAGCGCCGTCAATCATGGTGCCGCAAAACTGCAATTCTCGAACGATTACCGGGTGGTGTCGGCTGAAGGTGCGAACAGCACCTGGGTGGGCGGCGGGATCGAAGTCGATGCGGATAAAACCGTTGACTGGGAAGTGAACGGTTTAGCCGGAGATACTTTACATAAAATCGGCGAAGGTACGCTGTACGTCAATGCCGTGGGGAATAATGGCGGCGCGCTGAATGTCGGCGACGGGCTGGTGGTGTTAGCCCAGCAGGCCAATGAAGCCGGGGAGCAAAAAGCCTTCTCCAAAGTCACCATTGTCAGCGGTCGACCGACCGTGCAGATCGGCGGCGAAAACCAGATTACCGGCAGCGACATTTACTTTGGTTATCGCGGCGGCAATCTTGATCTCAATGGCTATGACATGGCTTTCAGCAGCATCAATCACAGTGATTCCGGTGCGGCCATTATTAACGGCAATGCAGACCAGCTCAGCACCCTGACGCTGAACAACAGCAGTAACCAGACCTTCGTCGGCCATCTCGGCAGTCAGGAAACGGCGTCGAATTTAAACGTCGATTATGCAGCGGACTCCTCCGCAGGCTTCTGGGAACTGGCGGGCGGTGCTGACCTGAATCAGCTCTCCGTGCAAAATGGCATTCTGAGACTGGCGGGTCGCCCGACTCCGCACGCCGGTAATGTAGTGTTCAGTGACGACTGGATTGATGAAACCTATACGATAAACAATGTGGATGTGGCCAGCCGTGCCACCCTGCGCGTTAACGAGCACGCCACACTGGATGCCAACGTGAAGCTCAACGAGCTGGCAAACATGATGCTGAACAGTAAATCGCATCTGAGCGGCAAGGTGGAACTGGCTTCCGGCAGTATGATTTCTGTTGATCAGACAGACAGTAAAACCACCAGCACCGACGGCAATAATGACGTGGTGATTGACGCCACTATTTCTGGTAACGGAACCCTGAAGAAAATGGCGCCGGGCGCGCTGTACATCAACAGCGAGAATACGTTCACCGGTGCCACCAATATTTACAGCGGCGCGCTGATCCTCAACGGCTCCCTTGCGTCCACCGTCACGATGGAGAAAAACACGGTGCTGGCCGGTAACAACACCGTCGCCGATCTGATCCTGAAAGATGATGTGCAGCTTCTGCCACACTGGCCAGCCGAAAACGAAAGCGAGAGCGATACATTTGTCGCGGCCACGCAAACCGTTAACGGCACAATGGCGGCGGGCAGCAATAATCTGCTCAGCCTGCGCACGCATTTCGATCCGGCTTTCACACAAACCGACAAGCTGCTGATCAACGGCGACATGGTTTCCTCTGCACCGGTGAGTGTTCAAGTCACACCGTCAGGGGCGGGTTTCTTCACCGATACGGATAATGATGGCGCGGCGGATAATCAGGAAGGCGTGTCGCTGATCCAGGTGGCCGGTAAGGCAACCAAAGACAGCTTCAGACTGGCGGGGGAATACGTGGCGCGCGGCGCTTACGCCTATAACCTGTATGCCTTCGCACCGGGCCGCAGCTCTGAAGAACAGCGTGAAGTGGCAGGCAGCGGCGATCAGTTCTGGGATTACCGTCTGCAAAACAACATGCTGACCGAAGGCGACAATACGGTACCGGTCGATAACACGCCGGTTCCGCCAGTACCGACGCCGGATGATGAAGACGATGGCGAGGACGACGATACACCGGTTCCTGAACCAACGCCGGATGAAGGTGATGACACGCCGGTCCCGCCGGCACCGACGCCAGATGACGATGATAGCGGAAAAAATACGCGTCCGGCCGTTACGCCGCAGGTGCCTTCTTATCTGTCTTTACCTTCCGCCCTGCTGAGCTACAACAGTCGCGTGAGTGAAACCTTCCGCAATCAGGTTCTGGCACAGGATGATAAGAAACAGAATCTCTTCTTCCAGTATCTCAACGGAGAAGACAACTATCATTCAGCACTCGGCTTTATGGATTATGGCTACGACTACACGCAGAAAGAAGAAGGCTGGCTATTGGGTGCCAAAGTGATGCAACTGGGTAACGACACCCACTCGCTGGCACTCAGCCTTGGCCTTTCCAGCGCTAATCTGGATGTCACGCCGGATGCCGCCGACGGCAACAGCAAAACGCAATACACCACCTGGGGACTCTCTTCACTGCTGTCGTATCAGTATGTCAGCGGTTTAACGGTGGATGTAGCTTCGGACGTCGCCATCTATGACGGCAATGTATCGACTGACCTACGCGGCAGTGACGTGGCGGATATCAGTGCGACCTCCTTCGGTGGCTCTGTGGATGTGGGATATAAAATCCAGGCGGGCAATCATGTGCTGACACCATTAGTTGGATTTGGTATTCAGCGCCTGCAAGTCGATGATTTTACGGATATTGATAATACGAAGGTTCATTATGACGATATCACCCGTCAGACTGCCCGCTTAGGGATGCGTTACCGCTACGACTGGGATACCGCAAATGCTGGTAAATGGGCGATTACGGCGAATACATTGTTCATTACAGATCTCAGAGACGATGCGTCAGTGGACATCGGAGTCACCTACAGCGACGTCAGCAACAGCTTCCACAGCGGTGCTGCAGGCAGTTCCGGGATGCTAGACCTGGGGATTATCAGCAATCCGATGCCGAATGTGTCACTGAATACCGGTGTACAGTATCAGCACAGGCTGGAAGATGAAGGGGTAGATTATTGGCAGGCTGTGGCAGGGGTGACGTTTAAGTTCTGACACCTGACACAAGGCTGTGTCCCACAAAGCAAAAGGCGCTCTGAAAGAGCGCCTTTTTAATGATGACGTTATTTAAAGCCTTTTTCACGTTTGATCAGGTCATACGCCGCCTGAATCGCCTGTGCTTTTTCCTTCGCCATTTCCATCATTTCAGGCGGTAAACCTTTCGCCACCAGTTTGTCAGGATGATGCTCGCCCATCAGTTTGCGGTAGGCACGTTTAATGGTCGTTGCGTCGTCGGTGGCATTCACGCCCAGCACTTTGCAGGCATCTGCCAGCGTCGGGCCTTGCTGCGTCTGGTGATAACCGCCGCCATACGAGCGTCCCCCCTGCTGGTGACCGCCAAACTGCTGGCCGCCTTCCATCATGCGCAGGAACTGATCGAACTGCATCCGTGAAATCCCAAGCTCTTCAGCAATCACGTACAACACTTCGCGTTCATTGGGATGCAATGAACCGTCGGCGTACGCGGCCTGGATCTGGATTTCCAGAAAAGTCCGTATCAGGTCAAAACGACCAAAACACGCAGTGCGCAGTTCGCGCATTTTCTCACGCAAGGGATAGTCAGCTTCTTTCCCGTCGCGAAAAGCACGTTGTGCGGCTTCGCGCTGCTCGCCGTGCAACTGCATACGTTCCATGTAAAGACTGGCGATCTGAATATCCGCCTCGGTAACTCTGCCTTTTGATTTAGTCAGATTTCCCATCACCTCAAACGTGGTGCGGAAAAAGATGGTTTGACGTGTCTGCTGATCGGCAAAATACCCTCTGCGTTTCGCTGAACGCGCGGTATCAAACATATGCCCTATCAGCAGCCCTGCTACAATTCCCCAGAAGCCTAAACCGGACCATAAGCCCAGGATAAGTCCGAGCAGTTTTCCCCAATACTGCATATACTCCTCAATTCGCCATGCCGTCGCTTAAAAATTGCTTTATCATAACCGGCATTTATCGTTGTGCCTAACGGCAGCAACGTAACAGGTGGGATTTAACACTAGCGCAACCATGATGAGTGAGATAGTCTCTGACCGTTTGCCGGCATGATGCCTCTGATGACGGAACACCATTTTACGTATGAAAAACAGACGTCTGAAAACACGCTTACCGACAATGCTGGCCGCCACAATCTGGTCAGTATTGTACAGTCACGGCGCAATGGCCGATCTCGCAGCACAATGTATGCTCGGCGTTCCGACCTATGACAAACCTTTGGTGCAGGGTGATCCTAATTCACTGCCTGTGACCATCAACGCCGATAAGGCGACCGGCAATTATCCTGACAGTGCGCTGTTTAGCGGCAACGTTAACGTTGTTCAGGGCAACAGCACACTGGATGCTGATCAGGTTCAGCTTAATCAAATCGCCAATCCCAATCAGCCGACCCCGACCCGAACCGCTACTGCGACCGGCAACGTGCGTTATAACGATAACCAAATCAAGCTGAATGGCCCGAAAGGCTTTGCGAACCTGACCACCAAAGATACTGATGTTCAGGATGGCGACTACCAGATGGTCGGCCGTCAGGGACGTGGTCAGGCTGACAAAATGAAGCAGCGTGACAACAACCGTTACACCATCATGGATAACGGTACATTTACCACCTGTCTGCCTGGCGATAACAGCTGGAGCGTCGTCGGTTCCGAAGTGATTCAGGATCGTCAGGAAGAAGTGGCTGAAATCTGGAATGCCCGCTTCCATATCGGTCCGGTGCCGGTGTTCTACAGCCCGTACATGCAGTTGCCGATTGGCAATAAGCGTCGTTCCGGTTTCCTTATCCCTAATGCTAACTACAGCAGCAATAATGGCGTTGGTGTCACCGTTCCTTACTACTGGAACATTGCGCCAAACTACGATGCCACGATTACGCCCAATTACATGAGCAACCGTGGTCTGCAACTGCAAAATGAATTCCGCTACCTGACCGTTGCCGGTGCGGGTCTGATGGAATTCGATTATCTGGGTAACGATAAGAAAATCGATCAGCAGTATGTCGAAGATGAAAACCGTACCAGCGATAAAACCAAGCGCTGGATGTATTACTGGCGTCATGCCGGTGTATACGATCAGGTTTGGCGCTTCAACGTCGACTATACCAAGGTCAGTGACCCTTATTACTTCACCGATTTCGATTCGAAATACGGTTCCAGTACTGACGGCTATTCCACGCAGAAATTCAGCGTAGGTTACGCGAACCAAAACTGGGATGTCACACTGGCCAGTAAGCAGTTCCAGGTGTTCTCAGATTTCGGGAACGCCAACGCTTACCGTGCACAGCCACAGCTGGATATTAACTATTACAAAAATGATGTGGGCCCGTTTGACCTGCATCTGTACGGTCAGGCGGTGAAATTCACCAGCGTGAACCCTGACAACCCGGAAGCCGTGCGTACACACTTCGAACCGACTATCAGCCTGCCACTCAGTAATGGCTGGGGAAGTCTGGATAACGAAGTGAAGCTGATGACAACCCACTATCAGCAGGATATTCCGGACGCGTATTACGATAGCAATCCGAACACCAAACTGCGTTCATCCGTGAACCGTACGATGCCTGAGTTTAAAAGCGACGGCAAAATGGTGTTCGACCGCACGATGGACTGGAACAGTGACTACACCCAGACCCTCGAACCGCGCGTGCAGTACCTGTATATCCCTTACCGCAATCAGAGCTCGATCAATACCTATGACTCGACGCTGTTACAGTCCGACTACACCGGCCTGTTCCGCGATAAAAGCTACAGTGGTCTGGACCGTATTGCCTCTGCAAACCAGGTGGCGAGCGGTTTAACGACCCGTATCTATGACGAAAATCTGGAAGAGCGCTTTAATGCCTCTGCCGGTCAGATTTATTACTTCCAGCCGCCACGTACCGGTGACGTTGATAGCGTCCTGGATAAAAATGATGATACGGGCAGCCTGGTGTGGGCCGGTGACAGCTACTACAAAATCAACAATTTCTGGGGTATCCGTGGCGGCGTGCAGTATGACACCCGTCTGGATGCGCTGGCTTTAGGCGATGCCGTGCTTGAGTACCGCGCAGACTCAGAAAGAATGATTCAGCTGAGTTACCGTTACGCCAGCCCGGAATATATTCAGGCAACGTTACCTAACGTTACCAACCCGGGTTATCAGGACGGTATTTCGCAGGTTGGCGGCATCGCCAGTTGGCCGATTGCTGACCGTTGGGCGATTGTGGGGGCGTACTATTACGACACCAAAGCACAGCAGCCAGCCGATCAGCTTATTGGTTTGCAATACAACACATGCTGCTGGGCTATCAATGTTGGTTATGAACGTAAGATCACCAGCTACGATACGGTTAAGTCAGAAAGTAAATATGACAATAAGATTGGTTTCAATATTGAACTTAGAGGCCTGGGTAACAATCAAACCCTCGGAACGAAAGAAATGTTGGCCAGCGGCATACTGCCTTATCAACGCGCTTTCTAAGCCCGAAACACGATTCATTTCGTGAAGACACGACGAATTCAGTGAACTTGAAACCCGCGCTTGCGGATTAGACAAATGGAAAAAGTATGAAGAACTGGAGAACACTTCTCCTCGGCGTGACGCTTTGTGCCAGCACTGCGTTTGCTGCCCCTCAGGAAGTTGATAAAGTTGCCGCCGTCGTTAACAACGGCGTGGTATTGCAAAGTGACGTTGATAGCTTGTTTAATTCTGTAAAACAGCAGGCACAGCAGGCTAAACAGCAGTTGCCGGATGATGCGACTCTGCGTCACCAGATCCTCGACCGTTTGATCATGGATCAGATCCAGTTACAAATGGCGACCCGAATGGGCATCACGCCAACCGATCAGGACGTGGATAAAGCCATTGCAGGTATTGCACAGCAAAACAACATTTCTGTTGATCAACTGCGCAGCCGTCTGGCTTATGACGGAATGAACTACAGCACTTACCGTACGCAGATTCGCAAGGAAATGATCATCAGCGAAGTACGTAACAGTGAAGTGCGTCGCCGTGTCACCATACTGCCTCAGGAAGTGGATCAGCTTGCCAAACAGGTTGCGGCGCAAAACGGCAGCGGTGCTGAATTCAACCTCAGCCATATTCTGTTGCCACTGCCAGAAAACCCAACTCAGGATCAGGTTGATTCTGCAGAACAGCTGGCGAAGAAAATTGTTGCTGATCTGAACAATGGTGCGGACTTTGGCAAACTGGCTATCACCTACTCGGCTGATTCCCAGGCACTGAAAGGCGGCAACATGGGCTGGGGCAAATTGCAGGAACTGCCTTCCCTGTTTGCTCAGGCGTTAAGCACCGCTCAGAAAGGCCAGGTCATTGGCCCGATTCGTTCTGGTGTTGGTTTCCACATTCTGAAAGTGAACGATATCCGTGGCGACAATAAAACGGTTTCTGTCACCGAGGTTCACGCCCGTCACATCCTGCTGAAACCTTCTGTCGTAATGACGGATGCGCAGGCGCGGGCGAAACTGGAACAGGTTGCGGCTGATATTAAGAGCGGTAAAGCCACATTCGCTGATGAAGCCAAACAGCTTTCTCAGGATCCTGGCTCTGCTAATCAGGGCGGCGATTTAGGTTGGGCGTCACCAGATATGTACGATCCTGCATTCCGTGATGCGTTGATGAACCTGAAAAAAGGCGAAATCAGTGCACCGGTTCACTCTTCGTTTGGCTGGCACTTGATCCAACTTATCGACACCCGTCAGGTCGATAAAACAGATGCGGCACAGAAAGAACGTGCTTACCGCATGCTGTTCAACCGCAAATTTGCGGAAGAAGCCCAGACATGGATGCAGGAACAACGTGCTGAAGCGTATGTGAAAATTATGGATGGGAATGGAAAATAATACTTCCGTGACAAAATCTGTGGTCATTACCCCCGGCGAACCGGCCGGGGTTGGGCCGGATCTGGTACTGGCGCTGGCTCAGCAGGCATGGCCTGTTGAGTTAGTGGTCTGTGCCGATCCGGCCTTACTGCTTGAACGTGCTGAGAAACTCGGCCTGAATATCCGCTTACGCGATTATCAGAGAGCGCGTCCGCCAGAGCCTCAGGCTGCGGGCACATTGACCGTTTTGCCTGTTAAACTCGCCGTCCCGGTGACCGCAGGTAAACTTGATGTGGCTAATGCGCCCTACGTGGTGGAAACGCTGGCACGTGCCTGCGACGGTGCTATCAGCGGTGAATTCGCTGCACTGATCACCGGCCCGGTTCAAAAAAGCATTATCAACGATGCCGGAATTCCCTTCATCGGCCATACCGAATTCTTTGCTGACCGCAGCCATTGCGACCGTGTTGTGATGATGCTGGCAACCGAAGAGTTGCGCGTTGCGCTGGCGACCACGCATTTGCCTTTGCTGGCAGTGCCTGGTGCAATTACCCGCGAATGCCTGCATGAAGTCATCACCATTTTGCATCATGATCTGAAAACCAAATTTGGTATTACCGAGCCGCAAATTTATGTGTGTGGCCTGAATCCACATGCCGGCGAAGGTGGCCACATGGGGCACGAAGAGATCGACATTATCATTCCTGCACTGGACGAACTGCGCCAGCAAGGGATGAATCTCATCGGCCCGCTGCCCGCTGATACGTTATTCCAGCCTAAATATCTGCAACATGCCGATGCTGTTTTATCGATGTATCACGATCAGGGCCTTCCGGTGCTAAAATATCAGGGATTTGGTCGCGCAGTGAATATCACACTCGGCCTGCCTTTTATCCGGACTTCCGTTGATCACGGTACCGCCCTTGAACTCGCCGCCACCGGCACCGCCGATGCGGGCAGTTTCAAGACAGCAATAAATCTCGCCATTCACATGGCAAATAACAGCAACGATAAATAACAACAATGAATAGTAGAGTCCACCAAGGTCACTTTGCCCGTAAACGTTTTGGGCAAAACTTCTTAACCGATCAGTTTGTTATCGATAGCATCGTGTCGGCCATTCACCCTATGCCGGGCGAGGCTGTCGTTGAAATCGGTCCCGGTCTGGCGGCGTTAACTGAGCCTGTTGCTTCGCGCCTGGACAGCATGACGGTCATCGAACTCGACCGCGATCTGGCAACGCGTCTGGAAAATAACCCTAAGTTTCAGGGCAAACTGCGGGTCATCCAGTCTGATGCGATGAAAATCAATTTCGGCGAACTGTCTGAAGAGCTCGGTCAGCCGCTGCGTGTCTTTGGTAACCTGCCGTACAACATTTCTACGCCGCTGATGTTCCATTTGTTCACTTATACCAACGCCATCAAAGACATGCATTTTATGTTGCAGAAGGAAGTGGTAAACCGTCTGGTTGCAGGCCCGAACAGCAAAGCGTATGGTCGTTTAACGGTGATGGCGCAATATTACTGCAATGTGATCCCGGTTCTGGAAGTTCCACCAGAATCCTTCACACCGGCGCCTAAAGTGGAATCCGCTGTGGTACGTTTAGTGCCGCATGAAGTGATCCCGTATCCGGTGCCTGATATTCGCATTCTGAGCCGTCTGACCACGGATGCTTTCAACCAGCGTCGTAAAACAGTGCGTAACAGCCTCGGCCACCTGTTCACTTCTGAACAAATGACCGAACTGGGTTTAGATCTCAGCATGCGTGCTGAAAATATTTCTGTAGAGCAATTCTGTAAACTGGCTAACTGGTTGTCCACACGACCTAAAACCCCGGAACTTCAGGAGTAGCGTTATGCTTAATTCGCCCCGCGTTTGTGTTCAGGTGCAAAGTATCTACGTTGAGTCACAGTCGATACCCGAAGAAGAACGTTTTGTCTTCGCTTACACCATCACCATCCGCAATCTGGGGCGTTTTAATGTGCAACTGCTTCGCCGTTACTGGCTGATAACCAACAGTAACGGTCGCCAGACTGAAGTCCAGGGTGAAGGGGTCATCGGTGAACAACCGCTGATCCTGCCAGGCAATGAATTTTACTATACCAGCGGCGCCATTTTAGAAACGCCACTGGGCACGATGGAAGGCCATTATGAAATGGTCGCACAAGACGGTGAAACCTTCCGTGTGCCTGTTCCGGTCTTCCGCCTCGCCATCCCTACGCTGATAAATTAATCCTCATGTCGACATATCTTATTGGTGATGTTCACGGCTGCATCGATGAACTCAAGGCGCTATTGGCGCAGGTGGATTTTAATCCGCAAAACGATGTCCTGTGGCTGACGGGTGATTTAGTCGCCCGCGGTCCGTCCTCGCTCGAAGTGCTGCGTTTTGTCAGCGGTTTGGGGGATTGTGTCCGGATGGTGCTCGGTAACCACGATCTGCATCTGCTGGCGGTTTACGCGGGGATCAGTTTCAACAAACCGAAAGACCGCATCACGCCCTTGCTTGAAGCCGAAGACGCTGACGAACTGATCAACTGGTTGCGCCGCCAGCCGGTACTGCAGGTTGATGAAGATCTGAAGCTGGTCATGGCCCACGCAGGGATCACGCCGCAATGGGATCTCGACACCGCTCAAATGTGCGCCCGTGAAGTGGAAGCCGTCCTGAGCAGCGATACTTATCCGCTGTTTCTGGATGCGATGTATGGCGATATGCCGAATAACTGGCATCCTGAACTGACGGGTCTGGCGCGTTTGCGTTTCAGCACCAATGCTTTCACCCGCATGCGTTATTGCTTCCCGAACGGACAACTGGATATGATCTGCAAAGATATCCCGGAAAACGCGCCGAAGCCGCTGAAACCCTGGTTTGATATTCCGGGGCCTTTACAGGAAGCAGGCTACAGTATTGCGTTCGGACACTGGGCATCACTGGAAGGGAAAGGCACGCCGGAAGGCATTTATGCGCTGGATACCGGCTGCTGCTGGGGCGGTGACCTGACCATGCTGCGCTGGGAAGACAAAACCTACTTCGCCCAGCCTTCAAACCGCCAGAGCGAAAAACAGCACTCTGAGATCCCGAAAGCCGTTTGATCAAACAGCGGACATTCAGACAGCAAAAAGGCACCTGCAAAAGGTGCCTTTTTATTGTCACACGGCTCGCGCAGCCGTAGGATCAGGCGCGGCGATCAAGGATTTCGAAGCAATAACCATGAGAGTTCTGCTCATCCGCATCGTGGAATTCGCTGAATGTGCTTTCCCAGTCATCCGGCTCATAATCAGGGAAATGTGTATCCCCTTCGACTTCGGCATCAATGTGAGTCAGATATAAACGATTGGCCTTCGGCAGCAGTTGCTCATACACGCGGCCGCCCCCCATCACCATCACTTCTTCCACATCGCCGGCAGCCGCCAGCGCAGCGTCAACAGACGTTACCCAGGTCACACCTTCATGCTCGCCCGGTTTAGAGCTGATGACAATATTCAGCCGGCCAGGCAACGGGCGTCCGATTGACTCAAACGTCTTTCGCCCCATGATGACGGGTTTGTTGAGCGTATTACGCTTAAACCAGGCCAGATCACCAGGTAAATGCCAAGGCATAGCGTTTTCCATGCCAATAACGCGATCGGTCGCCAGTGCGGCGATCAGGCTAATAATCATTGTGAAGCCCTGTGTAGAAAAAGGATTTGTGCGTGACCCCAAAAAAGAGCTGCCACTATACGGAAAGCCCCATCAGCCGTCGATAGGGAGACCCACGCTTTACAAAGATATAAGAGAGCTCTTACCCTGCCGGGATATTCCCCGCCAAAAGTAGCGGTTCCGGCGGTAAAGGACGCTCAAAAGCAGGAAGGTACCGCCGTAATCCAGTCGAAAATGCTGAAGCGCTCACCTGCTTTTTTGCATGGTAGCTCCACGTTGTACAACAACGCTTACACACCGGGGCGTTTACGGTACAGCCACAATCCCGGTAACGATAATCCGATAGATAATGCCCCGACGATAAAACTGGCTTTCAGAAAATTGGTGAGTGCCGTCGATAGCAATGCTTCGCTGTAGCCCAGATGCGAAATCTCCACGACTGAGATCATCGCCGTGTAGGCAGAAATGCCGGGGAACATCGGTATAACAGCGGCAACGGTGAAAACTTTAGGATGCGCCAGTAACCAGCGTGACCATCGAATGCCCATAATGCCAATCAGTATAGCTGCCAGCAGGGAGGCCCATTCGATGTTTATCCCGCCGTGGATCAGCAACATCCGCGTGCCATGGCCAACTGCGCCGAGCAGTGCGCAATAACGTAATGCCCGCGGCGGCACATTAAACACCATCGCAAAGCCCAGTGCGGGCACGGCAGCGAAAAGCATATCCTGAATCAGTGCCCATAAAAGGCTCATGACCACCCCCGTAAACCCCACAATGCCATTGCCATGACCACACCAATGCAGGTCGCCAGTGTCAGCAGGCTGGCCATAGTCCAGCGCGCCAGTCCGGTATTCACATGCCCTTTGAACATATCCGCCACGGCATTAATCAGCGGAAACCCCGGCACCAGCAATAACACGCTGGCAGCCATTGCGACGTTTGATGACTGCTGAAAAATGCCCAGCCGCAACAGCAACCCTGAAATGGAAGTCGCCACGAATGCCGTGCAGCAAAAGTTGATGAGCGGATTCATATGCCGTGCAGTAAGGCTCTGGCGTACGGCCATGGCGACGCCGCTGGCAAAAAAAGTGACAATGAATGCATCCCAGCCGCCACCATTAAGTTTGCTGAAACACCCGCAGGAGAGCGCCACCATCAGGATCATCAGCCAGCGCGGATACCGCAGCGGTTTGATTTTTTGCAGGCGTTTTGCCACCAGTTGACTGTCGAGCAGTTTATGCTCGGCCAGGATCACCGTATGTTGGACTTGTGTCACAACCTGCATGTTGATCCCGCGGTCAACATTTTTACGCGTCGAGGTCAGACAATAACCGCCGCTTAAGGTGCTGAGCACAATGGCATTGGCGGAGATCGAGCTTTCCACCCGGTCCATTCCCAGCGCGACGCCAAGCCTCGCCGACAGCTGTTCGACCAGCATACTTTCGGCACCATGCTGCAACAGCATCAGGGCACATTCGATGCACAAACGGGTAATTTCACGTTGATGATGCGCCTCGGGGCTTTCACGCACCGGGTATTCTATGACCGGATCCTGCATACCATTCACCGCCCGCAAAAAAGCAATAAGAGTGATTTAACTTACTGAGGATTGGCGTATCATGCCGCCTTCTTTTGTTCCGAACATTGACGACGGTTATTTTCATGCTTGAAACCACCCTTTTTGTTGCCAGTATCGCCTTCCTCGGCATGCTTTCTCCCGGTCCCGATTTCTTTCTGGTCATCAAAAATGCGGCCCGCTATCCGCGCATCGCGGCACTCATGACGTCACTGGGTGTTATTTGTGGTGTGATTACGCATATGTCTTACTGCGTGGCCGGTCTGGCAGTGGTGATCACCACCACGCCGTGGTTATTTGATTTACTGAAATACGTCGGTGCGGCTTATCTGATCTGGGTCGGTATTCAGGCGTTGTTTTCCCGCAGCAACAGCAAAATGAACCTCGACGGACTGGAGCCACAGCAGGTAAAACTGCGCACCGCGTTCGTGCAGGGTTATCTGTGTAACCTGCTCAATCCAAAGGCGACACTTTTCTTCCTGGCGATGTTTACGCAAGTCTTGCAGATTAACTCCACCTTCGGTGAAAAGCTGTGGTACGCCTCTATAATCGTCGGTTTGTCGGCCATTTGGTGGCCTTCGCTGGCGTTACTTATCCAGAGCCCGCCGGTGCGTCGTGGTCTGGCGAAAGCGCAGAAACTTATCGATAAACTGCTGGGCGGTGTACTGATCGGTTTGGGCATTAAAGTCGCACTGAGCTGAGTTCAGAAAGAAAAAACCGGTGCATCAGGCACCGGTTTTCTGTTTTAACGGCGGCTTAGCCCTTCGCTTCAATCACCTCTTTCTCAGGCGCTTTTCCGTCAATACTGCCACGCCAGCCCTGTTGCTGACCAGAAGCCAGACGCTCCTGATCCTGCTCGATAGCGGCTGTCAGCATATCTTTCGCACGCTGCATGCTGGCGATACGGAACTCAGTATCTTCGTAATTCTCGATAGTAGCCTCCAGCATTTTCAGGTTATAGCGGCGGAACAGATCTGCCTTCTCGCGGGCTTCGTACGCATCCAGCCCCAGCGCCTCCAGCACATCGCGGCCGACGCGCAAGGAGCCTTCAAACAGTTCACGTTCCGGCGCTTCGACACCCAACTGACGCAACTGATACCAGTGATCGACATCACGGGCGCGGGCAATCACTTTCAGATTCGGGAAATGCTCTTTCGCCAGCGCCGTCAGCTGAAGGTTGGCTTCCACATCGTCGATGGCATTAATCAGAACCTTCGCCTGCGCGGCACCGGCGGACTCCAGCAAATCAACGCGTGTGGCGTCGCCGTAAAACACTTTGGTGCCAAATTTACGCAGCGTTTCGATGTGATCAGGATCGTGATCCAGGACCACCGTGTGGACGTTATTTGCCAGCAGTAAACGACCGGCAATCTGACCAAAGCGCCCGAAACCGGCAATAATTACCTGCGCGTTCTCATCATCAATGGTGTCATGCGGACGGTCATCCTTCGGCGCATTGCGCTCAAGGCGCGCGGACAGTACCAGCAGCAATGGCGTCACCGCCATGGAAAGCGCCACAGCCAGCGTCAGGGCCTTCGACCATTCTACCGGCAACACACCTGCCATTTGAGCGGTGCTGAAAATCACAAACGCGAACTCACTGCCCTGCCCGATTAAGATGGCAAACAGGCCGCGCTGCTTTTTCGGCACACCCAGCCATGGCGCAACCAGCCACAACAAGGCGGCTTTCAGCGCCATAAAACCGACCAGCAATGTGGCAATAAGCAGCGGCTGATGGACCAGCGTGCCGAAGTCGATAGACATGCCGACGCCGATAAAGAACAGCCCGAGAAGCAGCCCCTTGAACGGCTGAATATCACTTTCCAGCGCGTGACGGTATTCAGAACTTGCCAGCAAGACACCCGCCAGAAACGCGCCCATCGCCATTGACATACCGGCCATTTCCAGCAGAATACCGAAGCCGAATACCAGAAACAGCGCAACGGCACTGAACACTTCACGCATGCCGGAGCGCGCCACGAAGTGCAGCAAGGGCCGCGTGACATAGCGCCCGAGCAACACCACCAGCACCAGCGCACCGGCCACTTTTGCCGCTGACAAACCAAAACTCATCAGCGTTGTGGCTTCGCCGGTGCTCGCCAGTAAGGGGATCATCGCCACCAGCGGGATGGCGGCGATATCCTGGAACAGCAACACCGCAAAAGCGCTGCGGCCAATGGGGGAAGCCGTCAGGCTGCGCTCACTCATCGCCTGCATGGCAATGGCCGTTGAAGAAAGCGCCAGCGTCAGGCCGATCAACAGGGCGATTTTCCAGTCCAGTCCGAGGAAATAACAGAATGCGCTGAGCACTGCGCCGCAGCCCACCATCTGAATGCTGCCGCCGCCGAAAACCGAGGCACGCATCGTCCACAACCGTTTGGGATCCAGCTCAAGTCCGATGACAAACAGCATCAGCACCACGCCGATCTCCGCAAAGGTCAGAATTGATTCGGCATCAGAGACCAGTTTCAGCCCCCACGGGCCGATAATGCAGCCCGCAATCAGGTAACCGAGCACAGAACCCAGACCCAGACGTACCGCAATCGGCACAAACAGCGCCGCCGAGCCGAGATAAATCAGGCCTTCAATCATCAGGTTATGGTTATCCAAGGCTCACCTCCGGCGGGCAGCCTTCTTTCAGACTCAGGCAGGCGGTTAAACGACGGCGGTATTCTTCTCCCGCCGCTTTCAGCGCCACTTCATCGCAAATGAAGGTGTTGTGCACGGCGAAATACGGCAGCCAGTGCATGCCGCAATAAATGGCTGTCGCCTGTAACGGCTGCGCCAGCACGTCAAAATCGGGGTGATCACCCAGCTCGAAATGGTGCTCGTTACCGCCGGTCGTTACCGCCCACAAGCAATGTTTGCCATTTAAGGCATTGCCTTCATGGCCGTACGCCCAGCCGTGCTCGAGCACTTTGTCGATCCACAGTTTCATCAGTGGCGGCAAGCTGTACCACTGGAGCGGATGCTGGAAGACCACCAGATCTGCACGTTCAACGGCTTTCTGTTCAGCGGCAATGTCGATATTGAAATCGGGATAGAGGTCGTAGAGCGAACGCACTTCGACGTTGGGCAAATCACTGACTGCCGACAGCAGCCCCTGATTGGCTCTTGAATGGCGCGGATAGGGATGGGCGTAAATTATTAAAATCATCTGTGAACTCATATCGACAAAATATGCATTCATCATAAAGTATTTTTAACATTTATTAACTGCCGTAAATACGATGAAAAACAGGGCCCTCAGGCCCTGTCGATTTACATGAAAGGATTCACGGACAACTGACTGCCCCGAGATCCAGCCAGTTGTCACCTGCAACCGGCGTGACACCCCGAGTCCAGACCTTCGCTTTCCAGTTATGGCCGCCGTAAGTGGCCATTTCCCCCTGAACATAGGTGGCCGCATTGTCGTAAGGCAATGTGATATTGCTGACGAGTTGCCACTGATCGCTGCTGCGCGATGGCGGGTTGTTTTGTGTCCAGTATTTCGCCTTCCATATCAGCTGGGTGTAGCTGACGGCATCGCCGGTATTGTAGATTTTGCTGCTGTCCCAGGCAGGCACTTGCGCCGCCGCAGGATCCGTTGTCACACCACACCCGCCCGTGCTCGCCGGGTTAACCGTCAGTTGTAAGCTGGCAGACGTGGATGATTTTCCATCGCTGACCATCACACTGACCGGATACACTGTGCTGCTGGTGACCGCCGGAGCGGTAACGTTGATGGAGCTGGTGGTCAGCGAGCTGGCGCTCAGACCGGCGGGCAACGTCCACTGATACGTGAGCGGATCGTTATTGGCATCCGTCGCCTGTGCCACCAGCGCGAAGGTATTACCTGCCGTTACAGCCATGGTCGCCGGCAACGTCACCACCGGCGGCTGGTTCGCCTGAACCGCCGAGTTTGTCACCTGAACCTGCGCCGTGGCGCTCAGCCCTTGCGGATCGGTCACTTTCAGCTGGAATACCCACACCTGATCTTGCGCGGTAGTAAGGACGTTAAACTGCGCTTTGGCTTTGTCTGCATTGGTCAGCGTCACCGCAGGCCCGGAGACTTTAGTCCACAAATACGTCAGGGCTGCATTTTCCGGATCACGGGAAGCAGAACCATCGAGCGTCACGGTCAACGGACCGGTCACGTTCTGATTTGTCCCGGCACTGGCCAGCGGCGCAAGGTTCGTCGTGCCGCCGCCGGTGCCATTCCCTAAGCCTTCATGCATGGCATTTAAAATATCGCCATTATCCGCATCAATTTCCCATGCAAACAGGCCACCCAGCTGATTAGCCAAAACATATTTACCTTTCGCGACCACTGAACGGTTGTCGTCGTAAGTGATCAAATCGCCGGTGGAAGGCTTCCACAAATACGGTGCTTCAGCTGCGGCATCATACTTGTACTGCCAGTCACTGTTGGCTTTAAGTTTCGCCACCTGACGGTAATCAAGAATGCCATTTTCCCAGGTACCGGCGGTCGGGCCGGTCGCGGTCCCGGTGAAAGGATCGTTATTCTGGAAATTCTTCACCCCCGTCCAGCCGCGCCCATACATGGCCGCACCCACTACAATTTTGCCTGGCGTCACACCCTGTGAAAGCAACGCCTGCACGCCATGATCGGTGGTGTAATCGGTATCGGGTTTCGAGGCGGAGCCGTACAACGCAGTTTGGTGTCCCAGCGTCGTCAGTGAGAAAGCACCATAGAAGTCATAGCTCATCAGGAAAATATGATCCATATACTGCTGCGCGGCGCTGTAATCCACGTTATCAATTTTGTCCCGGCCTGCACTGATCGCCGAACTCAGTTCATAGGTTTTTCCTGTTTGGGCGGATAATTCATTGAGCATAGTCCGCAGCTCTTTCATCAGCTGCACATAGGTATCTCCATCCGCCGTGCTGCCCAGTGCAGGATTTTCACCGCCACCGCCCGGAAATTCCCAGTCGATATCCACACCGTCGAAGAATTTCCAGGTTTGCAGAAACTCCTTCACCGAGGCCACAAAAACATCCCGCTTCGCTTTGTCTTTCATGAAATAGAACGGGTCGGATAGCGTCCAGCCACCGATGGAAGGGACAATTTTCAGATTCGGGTAGGCTTTCTTCAGCGCCATCAGCTGGCCGAAATTGCCTTTGTAAGGCGCAGAATATTCACTGACACCTTGCTGAGGCATTTGCACTGCAGCCCAGGGATCATGGATCGCGACTTTAAAATCCTGACGCCCTGCACAGGCGCGTTGCAAGGCCTGAAAACTGCCCTCAATGCTTTTTAAGCTGTCGTTAATCCCATCCCCGCCGCAAATCGGCGTAAAGCCGTACAGGATATGAGTCAGGTTCTGCGCAGGGATTTTATCCACCGGGAACCCGCGACCGTACACGCCCCACTCGACAAAATAAGCGCCTACGACCTTGCCGGATTTATTGTTATAAGGCTGGTTGTTTTCCTTCAGCGTGCTGGTCAATGGTAGCAAATGGCTGCCATCGGTATCCGCCACTACAATTTGTTTGGCGTCACTGGTGGTACAGCCTTCGCTGTTACATAACGCAACCTGCAACTGATAGCGCCCGCCTTTATTGACAGCAAACGTGGCGCTGCCCGTTGCGCCGGAAGGGCCGCTCCAGACCTGCGCACCGTTCAGTAACACTTTGGCCGTCTGCCCTGCATCGCCGGTCCACAAATTCCAGGTGACGGTGACATCCGCCGCATTCTTTACAGTGACCAGTTGATTGTAGGCCGAGGCGGACTGATTGATATCAATGATGGCAAAGGTGGTTTCATCCGCACCGAGTGTCGGCTTTCCGGGAAGTGCCGCCTGTGAGACCGGCGCAAGAACCGCGCCGATGAGTAAAGCCAGAAGGGTGACAGGTGTTTTGTACATGTGAAATTCCTCATTTTGACTGAAAGCGCTGCAAGAAGGGTTAATTCTCGATGTGAACTAACCCAAGCTCCGAGTATAAAATCAGGAACAAAAACATAACAATAATTAAACATTAAAACATCATGACACCCATCACATTAACACAAAATATCGATCTAAAATAATAACTTATGATAAATTCACTTTCATATGAAGACTTTCATACATAAAAAATATAACTTTAATGATAAACATACTTAATGATTATATTTAACATTTTAGCCAAACACATATAAAAAAAAAGCCCGCCCCTTGCGGGAGCGGGCGTCTTAACGACCGGATGGAAACAGAAGATACTTATTTGCTGATTTTGGCGTGCATTTCCTGCACTGAAATCACCTGTTCAGTCGGGTCAGAAGATAATGCCATTGCCGTCGCGAAACCACCGTTCAGCGTAGTGTCGTAATGCACTTTGTATTGCAGCGCACTGCGACGGATAAGCTTGGAGTCTTCAATCGCCTGACGACCCGCCGTGGTGTTCACGATATACACATATTCGCCGTTCTTGATACGGTCCTGAATATGCGGACGGCCTTCATGCACCTTGTTGACCAGACGCGGGTTAATCCCGGCTTCGCCCAGCACTACCGCAGTACCGTGAGTCGCATCCAGCTCGAAACCGCGTTTCAGCAGTTTCGCGGCCAGATCCACCACACGGCCTTTGTCGCCTTCACGAACCGACAACAGTGCGCGTCCGGCTTTCTTCATGCCGGAGTTGCTTCCCAGTTGCGCTTTGGCAAAGGCTTCTGCGAAGGTACGGCCAACGCCCATCACTTCACCGGTAGAACGCATTTCCGGCCCAAGAATCGGGTCAACGCCAGGGAATTTGTTGAACGGCAACACCACTTCTTTCACGGAGTAGTAAGGCGGGATGACTTCTTCGGTAATGCCCTGCTCTGCCAGAGTCTGACCTGCCATCACGCGCGCGGCGACTTTTGCCAGCGCCACACCGGTCGCTTTGGACACGAACGGAACGGTACGTGCAGCACGCGGGTTGACTTCAATCAGGTAGACTTCGTTGTTCTTCACGGCGAACTGGACGTTCATCAGGCCGCGAACGCTCAGCTCGAAGGCCAGTTTCTCGACCTGCTGACGCATCACATCCTGAATCTCTTTGCTCAGCGTGTAGCACGGCAGCGAACATGCAGAGTCACCGGAGTGAACGCCCGCCTGTTCGATGTGCTCCATGATACCGCCAATCAGCACGCGCTCACCGTCGCAGATAGCATCAACGTCAACTTCTACGGCGTCGTCAAGGAAACGGTCCAGCAGAACCGGTGCGTCGTTCGACACGCTGACGGCGTTCTGGAAGTAACGGCGCAGGTCGATTTCGTCGTATACGATTTCCATCGCGCGGCCACCCAGAACATAAGACGGACGTACCACCAGCGGATAACCGATACCCGCAGCTTTCTCAACAGCCTGTTCGATAGTCGCGACTGTGGCGTTTGCCGGTTGTTTCAGGCCCAGACGGTTAACCGCCTGCTGGAAACGTTCACGGTCTTCGGCGCGGTCGATGGCATCCGGGCTGGTGCCGATAATTGGCACGCCAGCGGCTTCCAGTTCACGCGCCAGTTTCAGCGGAGTCTGGCCGCCGTACTGAACAATCACGCCTTTCGGCTGTTCGATACGCACGATTTCCAGCACGTCTTCCAGAGTGACGGATTCGAAGTACAGGCGGTCAGAGGTATCATAATCGGTAGACACAGTTTCCGGGTTACAGTTAACCATGATGGTTTCGTAACCGTCCTCACGCAGCGCCAGCGAGGCGTGTACGCAGCAATAATCGAACTCGATACCCTGACCGATACGGTTTGGACCACCGCCCAGCACCATGATTTTTGGCTTATCATTGGTCGGGTTAGATTCACACTCTTCTTCATACGTGGAGTACATGTAGGCGGTATCGGTAGAGAATTCCGCCGCACAGGTATCAACACGTTTGTAGACCGGGTGCAGGTTGTATTTGTGACGCAGTTTGCGCACTTCGCTTTCTGACACGCCGACCAGTTTAGCCAGACGCAGATCCGCAAAGCCTTTACGCTTGAGCATGCGCAGGTAGTCGTGGGTCAGAATGTTGAAGCCGCCCTCGGCCACTTCATTTTCCAGTTTCACCAGCTCTTCAATCTGCACCAGGAACCAGCGGTCCACGTTGGTCAGGTTGAAGATGCCGTCAACAGACATCCCGGCACGGAAGGCATCAGCGATATACCAGATACGCTCGGCACCGGCTTCTTTCAGTTCACGACGAATTTTGGTCAGCGCTTCCGGATCATCCAGACTCACTTTCGGGTCGAAACCGCTCGCGCCGACTTCCAGGCCGCGCAAGGCTTTTTGCAGAGATTCCTGCTGTGTACGACCAATCGCCATCACTTCGCCGACAGATTTCATCTGCGTGGTCAGACGGTCGTTGGCACCGGCAAATTTCTCGAAGTTGAAGCGAGGAATTTTAGTCACAACGTAGTCGATAGACGGTTCAAACGACGCTGGCGTTTTGCCGCCGGTGATATCGTTCATCAACTCATCGAGGGTGTAACCCACCGCCAGTTTCGCCGCCACTTTAGCAATCGGGAAACCGGTCGCTTTGGAGGCCAGGGCTGAGGAACGGGAGACACGCGGGTTCATTTCGATAACAATCAGACGACCATTTTTCGGGTTCACCGAGAACTGAACGTTGGAGCCACCGGTTTCTACGCCGATTTCACGCAGCACCGCCATCGAGGCGTTACGCATGATTTGGTATTCTTTGTCGGTCAGGGTCTGCGCTGGCGCCACGGTAATGGAGTCACCGGTGTGGATGCCCATCGCATCGAAGTTTTCAATGGAGCAGACGATGATGCAGTTGTCGTTTTTATCACGCACCACTTCCATCTCGTACTCTTTCCAGCCAATCAGCGACTCATCAATCAGCAGCTCTTTGGTCGGGGAAAGATCCAGCCCGCGTTCGCAAATCTCTTCGAACTCTTCACGGTTGTACGCAATACCGCCACCGGTGCCGCCCATAGTGAATGACGGACGGATGATGCACGGAAAGCCAACGTCAGCGGCAACCGCCAGCGCTTCTTCCATCGTGTGTGCAATACCGGAACGTGCGGTGTCGAGGCCGATTTTTTTCATCGCCACGTCGAAACGGCGACGATCTTCAGCTTTATCAATGGCGTCTGCGGTCGCGCCAATCATGGTCACACCGAATTCTTCCAGCACGCCCTGACGTTCCAGTTCCAGTGCACAATTCAGTGCGGTCTGGCCGCCCATCGTTGGCAGCACGGCATCGGGACGTTCTTTTTCGATAATTTTGCGCACAACTTCCCAGTGGATCGGCTCGATGTAAGTCGCATCCGCCATTTCAGGGTCAGTCATGATCGTTGCCGGGTTGGAGTTCACCAGAATGACGCGGTAACCCTCTTCACGCAGCGCTTTACACGCCTGTGCGCCGGAGTAGTCAAATTCACAAGCCTGGCCGATAACAATCGGGCCGGCGCCCAGAATCAGGATGCTTTTTATGTCTGTACGTTTTGGCATTTTTTATTCGCTCCTGTTATCTGGCGTTGTTTGTGCGAAAAGCTTCAATCAGTTCGATAAAGTGGTCAAACAGCGGTGCCGCATCGTGCGGGCCCGGGCTCGCTTCAGGGTGGCCCTGGAAGCTGAACGCCGCTTTATCGGTACGGTGGATACCCTGCACCGTATGGTCAAACAATGATTTGTGCGTCACGCGCAGATTGGCTGGCAGGCCGGATTCATCAACCGCAAAGCCGTGGTTCTGTGCGGTGATCATCACGATATTTTTATCGAGATCTTTTACCGGATGGTTACCGCCGTGGTGGCCGAGTTTCATTTTCACGGTCTTCGCGCCGCTGGCGAGTGCCAGTAACTGATGGCCGAGGCAGATACCGAAGACCGGTATGTCGGTTTCCAGGAAGGTTTTGATGGCGGCGATGGCGTAATCACAAGGCTCCGGATCGCCCGGGCCGTTGGACAGGAAGATGCCGTCCGGATTCATTTTCAGGACGTCTTCTGCCGGAGTCTGTGCAGGAACGACCGTCAGGCGGCATCCGCGATCCACCAGCATGCGCAGGATATTGCGTTTCGCGCCGTAGTCATAAGCCACCACGTGGAATGGCAAGTCTTCGGCTTTTTTTGCTTCAGGCAGTTCGCCTTCCAGAGTCCAGCTACCTTGTTGCCAGCGGTAAGATTCCGTCGTGGTCACTTCTTTCGCCAGATCCATGCCTTTCAGGCCCGGGAATGCTTTGGCTTTTTGCAGCGCCAGTTCAGCATCCGGTGAATCGCCCGCGATAATACAGCCGTTCTGTGCGCCTTTTTCGCGTAACAGACGGGTCAGTTTGCGGGTATCAATATCGGCGATGGCAACGATATTGTTGCGCTTGAGGTAATCAGAAAGATTTTCTTCACTGCGGTAGTTGCTGGCTATCAGGGGTAAATCACGGATGACCAAGCCTTGAGCATGTACTGCGGAGGATTCTTCATCAGCGGCATTGGTGCCGACATTACCGATATGGGGATAAGTGAGAGTGACAATCTGGCGGGAATAGGAAGGATCAGTGAGGATTTCTTGATAACCGGTCATCGACGTATTGAAGACCACTTCCCCCACTGCCGACCCTTCTGCCCCGATGGCCCGACCGTGGAATTGGGTTCCGTCTTCCAGAACCAATAGCGCTGACTTTATCAAAGCATCCTCCAAGAATAATAAATCACAATATCTGCATATTAATTCAGATAACCCGATCTAAATCAATGCAAAAATCGCTCCCGAAGCCAATTTTTGGCAAATTGCGCGCATTCTAATGATGGCAGTTCGGTTTGTCTACCAAAAGCGCCAATATTTCTCTGTTTTTCGCACAACTCAGTGAAAACGGACTCTCACTGCCATAAAAACACAGCCTAAGTCAGTATAGTAACCGTTTGCGGAAGAGGATGTCTGAAAAATGACGAAGAAAGGAGTTTTGTTACAGCTCAGGGAAACAAGGAAGTACAAAAAACAAACAATACAGCAAGAGAAATCGGGGTAAAGTCAGTAAAACACAGGATTCAAAATTAAAACAAACCCAAATAGCCATTTTAAATAAAAAAGAGAAGGGCAATCAAGGAACTGCCCTTTTATCAAAAGATTATGACCAAAACAACCACATCACATCTAAAACGTTGACTACAAATCTTCTAAACCAAGGACATCCCGCATGTCATAAAGACCACTTTTATGCGAGAAAAGCCATTTTCCTGCACGAACTGCGCCATTTGCGAAGGTCATACGGCTGGAAGCCTTATGGGTAATCTCAACACGCTCCCCGATATCGGCAAACATCGCGGTATGTTCACCGACGATATCGCCGGCACGAATGGTGGCAAAACCAATACTTTTTGGATCACGTTCACCGGTATGACCTTCACGGGCATACACCGCACAATCTTTCAGATCACGCCCTAACGCATCAGCAATCGCTTCACCCATTGCCAGTGCTGTGCCTGATGGTGCATCAACTTTATGACGGTGGTGCGCTTCCACGATTTCAATATCCGTGTAATCGCCCATGACTTTGGCCGCTTTTTCCAGCAGCTTGAGGACAACATTCACGCCCACGCTGAAGTTGGCCGCAAAAACCACCGGAATGACCTCAGAAGCCTGCTTAATTGCAGCCTTACCGGCATCGTCAAAGCCCGTAGTGCCGATAATCATACCTTTATGGTGTTTCTGGCAAAATTCCAGATGAGCCAGGGTGCCTTCCGGACGGGTGAAGTCGATCAAAATATCGAAGTCATTCTTCACGGCATCCAGATTGTCATGCACTTTAATGCCAGCAGTACCCACGCCAGCCAGTTCACCCGCATCGGTGCCCACTAAGGAAGAACCGGTACGTTCCAGCGCTGCGCCCAACACCACGCCTTCGGCGTCAGAGATGGCCTGAATCAGCTGCCGGCCCATACGGCCACCCGCGCCAACAACAGCCATGCGAATATCAGCGTTACTCATAATTACTCTCTTCTTTTTGTGGTTCTGCCGTGAAACAGAATCAGGTTATCGACCCCGCGATCTGGGAGCCAGCAAAATTGCCTCATAATTAGAAAATTATGATACAGCCCCGTTAATATCAGTAAAAGCCATCTGGTTTCAGGTTACGCAATCTGTGATTTTGTGTTAAACGACTGGCAAAACTGGAACTAACGGACAAAAAAACACCAAAAAGCCCGCCTTAATGCGGCTCGCATAACCATGCAATGTAGTGCATAAGTTTCAGCTTTCGTCCGCCCTTCTCCCTGCATCTTTCGCGACACTGATTTTATCACTCTCCCCCAGGGCACCGTCTGACAATATGTATTAAAGGAGAAAGAAGAATATGACGGTGATTTCTGAAAACGCGTATTCACATCCTTGCGTGAGACAGATAAGCAGCAAACAAAACATTTCTTAGATCTGAAACATTAAATTTTTATTATATATGGCGAAATAATATTGATAAAATCAATGATTATGATAATAAATAGCAACCTAATTTTAACTGCCGAAATTTGATTTAAACGGCAGTCAAAATAAGTAGCCTGGCTTCATAAGGCGCGTCTTCACCCTTACCAGACAGTCATCAGTAAGGGGAATATAAAAAATACACACTGCCAATTTTGTTGCTGATTTTTCAGATCAGTATATTGGCACAGGGACTTAACATGAAATTCAAACTGAACAAAGTCACACAAGTGGCGACTGCAGGTCTTTTATTTGGTTTAGCTTCTTTTGCTGCACACGCAGAAATCACCCTGATTAAACAAGACCCGCAGCCGAACGATCCGCTGAGCCGCCTGAACTTCCAGGTTGGCGGCAGTATTCGTCCGCAGTTCCAGTTCCAGAACGGGGTGAAAAACTACAAGACCAATGGTTTTGATGGCGGTACACGTTTCCGTTTTTCTGCTGATTATTATCTGTTTGATGACATCAGCTGGATTAACTACTACGAGCTGGGTGTGAATATTCCTGCCCTGACTGGCTGGGATAATCACCACGCAGATGGCGCGCATAACACCAGCCGTCGCATGCTCTACACCGGTCTGAAAAGCAAAACTTACGGCCAGTTGACCTTCGGTCAGCAAAACAGCGTTTATTACGATGTGGTCGGTGCGAAAACCGATATCTGGGATTACGACATGCTCGCCCAGGCACCGGGTAATGGTGTGAACGGCGATTACGATGGTTCTTACCGTTCCCGTAAGATGCTGAAATACAAAAACACCTTCGGCGATGCAGATGTGTATGCCTCTTACCTGTTCGAAGACAATGAGTTGCTCACCGGCAAAAACGGGCTGCGTTACAAACGTAACGGCGGCGGTTCTGTCGGTGTGGATTACCACATCACCAAAGATCTGACCTGGGGTACGGCGTACAACTACACCGACGCAGAAATGAGAAACCCGGGCGACAACACCTCTAAAGATTACAACCAGAGCATTGTTGGTACTGCGCTGAGCTGGAAACCCGGCAACTGGACAGCGTCCTTCGGTGGCGGTTACTACCATGACTTCCTGACGACTGGTGTGAAAACTGAAGATCGCTTCTTCGCGGGCGATGCTTATGGTCTGGAATACTTCCTGGGGTATGCTTTCCCAATCAATCAGCTGGCGGTCAAAACCATTCAGCCGTACTTCATGGGTGACCGTCTGACCTATGTAACCGGCCGTAATTACCAGCGTATTGATAACGGGTTGGGTGTGTCCTTCCAGCTCGATTACGGCTTCCGTGTTGATTACGAGCACGTGTTCACGTCCTCTACCGATAATCTCGGTGATATGAATCTGATCCGTCTGCGTTACGATTTCTAAATCTTAACGACTGAACTTTTGGGGCCAGCTTTACGTCTTATTGACGGGCTGGCCCTTTCTTTTTACACCATTTCATCTATCCCACGTACGCAAAGCCAGACTAAACTCATAGAGACAGCTGTCGCTATATCCACTATGTAACCTGCAGGAGAGCTTTGCGATGTCAGCATTTTTCCGGTCCGACGTGACTGCCATTGGCGACTACCGAGCCGAATTGGGTGAAACTCCCGTCTGGTGCCAGCGTACACAATCTTTGCTTTGGGTCGATATTCTGGCTCAGTGTGTTTTGCGCTACTGGCCCGACAACGGGCAAACTGAAATTCATGAACTCCCCTCGCTGACCAGCGCCGTGTTGCTGACCGAAAAAAGAAATCAATTTTTGCTGGTTTCCGTCGACGGGATCCATCTTTACGAGTACGAACAGAAAACCCGCCAGAAGCTTTGTGATTATCCCGGCGCGGAAGGCACCCGTCCGAATGAAGCAGCCATCGCGCCCGATGGTTCTCTGTGGTTTGGTACGCTGGATATAAAGGAAGAAAAAGATAACGGCGAATGGTTCCGCTATGAAGCGGGCGCAGAAAAGCCGGAAATGATGCTCGATGGCGTCGGTTGTACCAACACACTGGTCTGGTATGAAGGCAAAGTCTGGTTTGCAGACAGTAAGAAAAAACGCTTTTTCTCCGCCAACGCCCGCCGCATCAATCCACTGAAAATATCCTGTTTTTCTTCGGGCGATAAGATCCCCGATGGCTCTGCGCTGGCACAGAATGGCTGGCTGATCACTGCCTGCTGGGGTTCAAAATGCCTGCTGCGCCAGCAGATCAATCAGGGCGAATTACTGACACTGGATACCCAGCCAGTGCCGGTCACACAACCGAGTTGTTGCACGTTTGGCGGGCCGGATATGACTGAGCTGTTTATCACCTCGGCGCGAAAAAACCTCGATGCGCCACATGCGCTGGAGGGTGCGTTGCTGCACGTTGAAACCACCACCGTGGGTGCACCGCAGAATTTGTTTAAACTCCCGCCTCATTGATGCCGCAGGAGTGCAGACATAAAAAAACCGGCCACTTTGAGCCGGTTTTCATTTAGGGTCTGAGATCAGTCGATCTGACGCACATCAACACGCAGCTCTTTTGGCACTTCGAACACGATATTTTCCTCGCGCCCTTCGATGTTGATCACATCAAGCCCGCCAAAGGTTTTCAGCTTGCTGATCACGTCCTGCACCAGAATATCCGGTGCGGATGCGCCTGCCGTAACGCCAATGCTTTTCGCATCTTTCAGCCAGTTTTCCTGAATATCTGCCGCAGAGTCGATCAGATAAGAAGGTACACCGACACGTTGCGCCAGTTCGGCCAGACGGTTGGAGTTCGACGAGTTCTTTGAACCCACCACCAGCACAACATCTGCTCCGTCAGCCAGCGTACGCACGGCTTCCTGACGGTTCGTTGTGGCATAGCAAATATCATCTTTACGCGGCCCGATGATTTTCGGGAAGCGATCGCGAAGCGCATCAATCACCGCAGAAGTGTCGTCAACCGACAGCGTGGTTTGCGTCATAAAGCACAGGTTGTTTTCGTCTTTCACCTGCAATTTATAAACATCTTCCGGCGCCTCGACCAGATACATTCCCCCGTTCGGATTGCTGTACTGCCCCATGGTGCCTTCCACTTCCGGATGCCCGGCGTGACCAATCAAAATGGCTTCAGTGCCTTTACGGCTGGCGCGCGCAACTTCCATATGAACTTTGGTCACCAGCGGACAAGTCGCGTCAAACAGCATCGTCAGATCACGCGCTTTCGCTTCTGCACGTACCGCCTGAGAAACACCGTGGGCAGAGAAAATCAGAATAGACCCATCAGGTACTTCGCTGATTTGCTCGATAAAAACAGCACCGCGCTGACGCAGGCTGTCGACCACGTAGCGGTTATGCACCACTTCATGGCGGACATAGATAGGTGCGCCATAAATTTCCAGCGCACGTTCTACAATACTGATTGCGCGGTCAACACCCGCACAAAATCCTCGCGGATTAGCCAGCAATATCTGCATGTTTCCCCTCAAGCTCCGGGTCAATTTCCAGCACTTCAATATCGAAATCGATATGTTGCCCTGCCAGCGGATGGTTGAAATCTACAGTGATTGAATCTTCTGTCACTTCACGGACAACGCCCGGCATTTCGCTGCCATCACGACCACTGAACAACATGATGGTGCCGACATCCGGCACCCCAGTTTCCTGAAAGTCACGGCGGGAGAAGAACTGAACCAGATCCGGACTTTTGCTACCGAATGCCGATTCAGGGGCTAACGTGAACGCCCGTTTATCCCCTACGTTCAACCCTAACAGCTGATTTTCCAGCGCGTCAGACAAGCTGCTGTCGCCAAGGCGAAACAGTGCAGGTTTGCCATTGGCGCGGGTTGATTCCGCCGTAGAGCCATCTTCCAGCTTCAACGTAAAATGCACCAGTACAGCGCTGTCATGTTTCACCTGTTGAGACATAGACCTTATCCTTTACTCTTTGTAGCTTCTGATGGCTTTGCCAGAAAACCTTCCAGCACCACCATGGCTGCGCCGACACAGATAAAGCTGTCAGCCAGATTGAACGTAGCAAAATGCCAGTTACCGACGTAAAAATCGATAAAATCGACCACAAAGCCGTGATAGAGGCGATCAAACAAGTTGCCCAGCGCCCCGCCGATAATCATCGCAAAAGCGATATTGTTCAGCTTTTGCTTCGCGGTGCCGCGGTACATCAGCACGACCAGCGCCACAACAATCACCAGCGCGATTAACGCAAAGAACCAGCGCTGCCAGCCGCCTTTATCAGCCAGGAAGCTGAACGCAGCGCCATGATTTTGCGCGTAGAACAGATTTAAATACGGGATCAACGGCATGGATTCACCGAGCTGGAAGTTTCCCATAATGAGAAACTTACTGCCCAGATCCACGATGATGACCACGACCGCCAGCCAGAGCCAGCGGAGTCCGGTGGAACAAATCGATTTACTCATTATGCAAACTTACGCTCTTCGCCGTCACCGGCGATGTTAGTGACACAACGGCCACAGATGTCGCTGTGTTCCGCGTTCTGACCAACGTCAGTTGTGTAATGCCAGCAACGCGGACATTTGTCACCTTCCGCTTTCGCCAGACCGATTTTCAGGCCTTTGAGCAATTCACTCGGCACAGCGGCATCGTCAGCTTCAGACAAAGCGGCGACTTTCGCGCCTGACGTCAGCAGGACAAAGCGCAATTCGTTGCCCAGAGAACGCAGGTCCGTTGCCAGCGCATCATCAGCAAACAGCGTGACCGCCGCTTCCAGAGAACCGCCCAGACGTTTATCAGCACGCGCCTGTTCGATCACTTTGTTCACTTCGCCACGGACTTTCAGCAGTTCATCCCAGAACGCATCGTTCATGGATTCGTTGCCCGCCAGACCGAACAAACCGTCATACCATTCTTCTGTAAAGACGAATTTCTCACGACTTCCCGGCAGTTCTGCCCAAATTTCATCGGCAGTGAACGACATGATCGGTGCCATCCAGCGAACCAGTGCTTCGCTGATGTGATACAGCGCGGTCTGACAGCTGCGACGTGCAACGCTATCGCTTTTCGCGGTGTACTGGCGATCTTTGATAATATCCAGGTAGAAGGATCCCATTTCGATCGAGCAGAACTGCATCAGGCGTTGAACGACGCCATGGAAATCATAGGCTTCGTACGCGGCAATGATTTCGTCCTGTGCGGCTTTCGCACGGCCAACAGCCCAGCGATCCAGAACAACCATGTCTTCCGGTGCCACGCTGTGCAGCGCCGGATCGAAACCGTTAAGGTTCGCCAGCAGGAAGCGCGCGGTGTTACGGATACGGCGGTAAGAATCCGCAGCACGTTTAAGGATTTCGTCGGACACGGCGATTTCGCCGGTGTAATCCGTAGATGCCACCCACAGACGCAGAATGTCGCCACCCAGCTTGTTCATCACGTCTTGCGGCGCGATAGTGTTGCCGATGGATTTAGACATTTTGCGGCCCTGACCATCCACAGTGAAACCGTGCGTCAGCACTTGCTTGTAAGGCGCTTTGCCTTTCATGGCCGTCGAAATCATCAGGGAAGACATAAACCAGCCGCGATGCTGGTCAGACCCTTCCAGATACAGATCCGGTGAATGACCGTTAAACTCAGGACGCACATCCACCACGGAAGAATGGGTTGAACCGGAGTCAAACCACACGTCCAGCGTATCCGGCACTTTGACGTAATCGGCAGCGTCCGCACCCAGAATGTCTTCCGGATTCAGATCCCACCACGCCTGAATGCCATCCACTTCAACACGTTTCGCCACTTCTTCCATCAGCTCAAGGCTGCGCGGATGCAGTTGCTCAGTGTCTTTGTGAACGAACAGAGACATCGGCACGCCCCAGGTACGCTGACGGGAGATACACCAGTCAGGACGGTTAGCGACCATGTTTTCGATGCGCGCCTGGCCCCAGTCCGGGATCCACTGCACGCCTTTGATCTCTTCCAGAGACTGCTGACGCAGACCTTTCTGATCCATGCTGATGAACCATTGTGGCGTCGCGCGGAAGATGATTGGCGTTTTATGACGCCAGCAGCACGGATAGCTGTGCGTTATTTTCTCAACGTGCAGCAATGCGCCTTTTTCGCGCAGCAACTCAACGATCAGATCGTTGGCTTTAAAGACGAATTTACCGTCCAGCGTCGGGTAAGTGCCTGGCAGATAGCAGCCGTTCGGCCCTACCGGGTTCGCCACTTCCAGACCGTATTTCTGGCCGATAACAAAGTCGTCCGGGCCATGACCCGGTGCGGTATGCACGGCACCAGTACCGGCATCGAGCGTTACGTGGTCGCCCATGATCGCCGGAACGTCGAAACCAAGGAACGGGTGTTTGAAGCGCAGCAGTTCGAGGTCCGCGCCTTTACATTCGCCCAGTACAGTCCATTCTGCGATACCGGCGCGTTTCATGACGCTTTCAACCAGATCGGTTGCCAGGATCAGACACTGACCTTCTGCCTGAATCAGCTGATAAGAAAACTCAGGGTTCAGTGAAATAGCGCGGTTTGCTGGCATGGTCCACGGCGTGGTGGTCCAGATCACCAGAGAAATCGGGCCGTTAAAGGAAGACACGCCAAATTTCGCGGCAACGGCGGCAGCGTCAGTCGCGTTGAACGCCACATCAATAGAAGGAGACGCTTTGTCGTAATACTCAACTTCGGCTTCTGCCAGGGATGAACCGCAATCTGTACACCAGTGAACCGGCTTAGCCCCTTTGTGCAGATGGCCGTTACCGATGATTTTACCCAGCGCACGAATGATGTTGGCTTCAGTTTTGAAGTCCATGGTCAGGTACGGATGATCCCAGTCGCCCAACACGCCCAGACGGATGAAGTCTTTCTTCTGGCCTTCAACCTGCTCTGCTGCGTATTTACGGCAGGCTTCACGGAATTCTGCTGCCGTGACTTTCTCGCCCGGCTTGCCGATCAGTTGTTCGACTTTAAGCTCGATTGGCAGACCATGACAGTCCCAGCCCGGCACATACGGCGCATCAAAGCCCGCCAGTCCTTTGGACTTAACGATCATGTCTTTAAGAATTTTGTTTACTGAGTGACCAATATGAATGCTGCCGTTCGCATACGGAGGGCCGTCATGCAAAATAAAGGTTTTCTTGCCTTTCTTGGCAGCACGAATAATCCCGTACAGATCCTGTTCATACCAATTTTTCAGCATGTCAGGTTCACGCTTGGCCAGATCGCCACGCATCGGGAACCCTGTTTCCGGCAAATTCAGGGTGTTCTTGTAGTCACTCATAGATTCTCGGTTCCGTTTTCGGCTGGATTCCAGGCTTTGTTACACGCCTGTCAGTACATGTTTAGCGCAGTGTCTTTAACCCAAAGAATTCACGGGCCGTCACTTCATCGTTCGCAATTTGTTGCTTTAAAGCATCAAGCGAGGAGAAACGCTGTTCGTTGCGCAATTTCGCGCGGAGCACCACATCAATGTGGCGCCCGTATAAATCTAATGTGGTGTCGAGAAGGTGCACTTCCAACTGCTTGCGCACGCCTCCGACTGTAGGACGTATTCCAATGTTCGCCACACCCGGCAGAGGTTCAGGCCCGAGGCCTAAGACTTCAACCGCATACACGCCGCGCACCGGAGACACGACCCGCTTCAACGGCACGTTTGCCGTCGGGAAGCCAATGGTGCGTCCCAGTTTATCGCCGTGTACGACCCGGCCCGAGATACTGAACGGATGGCCCAGTAAATTCTCGGCCAGCGCCAAGTCATCGTCGCGCAACGCATTACGGATCGCCGTGCTGCTGATGCGGTTCTCGCCTTCACGGAACGTTTGCGTGCTGATCACTTCAAAACCGTATTCTTCACCGGCTTTCTGCAATAGCTCAAAATCCCCCAGACGGCTGGCACCAAAGCGGAAATCATCCCCGACAGTCAGGAATTTAACACCCAGCTTCTCTACCAGCAGTTGTGAGATAAAGGCCTGCGCCATATGCGCTGCAAACCGGGGTTCGAAACGCACACATAAAAGGTAATCAACCCCGCACTCCGCCAGATACTTGGCTTTGTCACGCAAACTGGTCAGGCGTGCAGGTGCTTTATCACCGGCAAACAATTCCAGAGGCTGTGGCTCGAAAATCATTACCATCACCGGCAGCCCCAGACGTTGACCTTCCAGCTTAAGCTGTTCAATCAGGGCCTGATGACCACGATGTACACCATCAAAATTGCCAATAGTCAGCACACATCCATGATGACGTGCTCGAATATTGTGTATTCCGCGAATTAGCTCCATAGCTGGCTCAAATCCAATGCTGACTCATAACGATGGAAATCGGCGGATTATACCTTGTACAGCCTCCAAGGTTAACCAGCGATTAGCAGGATCACACCATTCTCTCTTGCATACGGCAGATATTGCGGTTCAAATGGCGGCGTGGCGATGAAAATCTTTCGTTGCATACAGGGAATGCGTGACTTTTCGCATAAACAAAGCGTTAATGGCCGTAGTGGGCAGTTTGTACACTCTCCTGTCGATTTTTCTCGCGAAAGACTGTATTCCGATGCCGGAAGCTGTTAAAATCCTGCGCCATCACAACGTAACAAGCGACGAGTAAAGTTCACTCTTTAAAACGCCGCTTATTTGCACAAATCCGTTGACAAAAGAAGACCGAAAAGGCATATTCCTCGGCCTTTGAATTGTTCATCAATAGAAAAATATTTGGGAGTTGGCCTTGGCTAATATCAAATCAGCTAAGAAACGCGCCGTACAGTCAGAAAAACGCCGTAAGCACAACGCGAGCCGTCGTTCTATGATGCGTACCTTTATCAAGAAGGTATACGCGGCTATTGCAGCAGGCGACAAAGCTGCTGCACAAAACGCATTTAACGAAATGCAACCAATCGTGGACCGTCAGTCTTGCAAAGGCCTGATCCACAAAAACAAAGCAGCGCGTCATAAGTCAAACCTGACTGCGCAAATCAACGCAATGCAATAATCGCATTACGCTGAAATGCTTGATAAAAAAACCGGCTCACGCCGGTTTTTTTATATCTGAAATTTGAGTTCAACACTAAAAGCTATTCAAACAACGCTGAAAAGTCCGTATGGCAAATCCGCTGTACCGAAGGATGCTGAATCATTCTTTCGGCAAATATTACGTAGTACTCTTCCATAATCCCTTCCACCCGTCCGACTTCCTCTATTTTTTCATCCTGAAATTCAGTTGATGAATAAATAGCCGGGGCGACAAATATCGCGTCGTTGTTCATTCCAAACGCTTTCATCAGCGCGGCATCATCAAACTCACCGAGAATATTGACCTTCAGCCCTTGCGTATTAAACCAGTTCAGCAGTTTGCGCCCCAGCATTGAACGCCTGCCGGGGATGAGTAATGAACGACGCTCCAGACAAGCCGGGAAATTCATGTCTGCCGGTGGATTACAACAGAAGAAGCTGATCGGGCTTTCACCCAGTTTGACCGAGAACAGCCCTGCCTGCTGCGTGGAATCCACCGGGCAATCAGACAAAATCATGTCCAGTTTATGCTGGCTCAGTTGTTCGAGCAGCATTTCGTGAGTCGATTCAAAACAGCGCAGGTGAATTTGCGCGTTGTCCGGCACGGCAGCTTCCAATACGCGGCTGACCAGTCGTTTGGATAACGCATCCGCCACACCCACATCAAACAACAGGCTCGCCTCTTTGCGGTAATTCACGATATCCAGCATTTCCTGACTAAGGGTGAACATTTTATCCGCATAGCGGTAAACCAGTTGCCCTAACTCAGAAGGCACCAGCCCACGCCCCTGCCGTTTGAAGAGTTTCCCATCCAATCTTTCTTCCAGGGATTTAATCTGCCCGGTGATCGTTTGCGGAGTAAGGTGCAACACTTCCGCAGCTCCCACAACAGAACCTGATTTACACACGTGCCAAAAATAATACAAGTGGTTGTAATTGATATGAGGCATGGTTTCACCCTTTCCGGAAGTATGAAGTCAGCATCATTATTAGTTTGCACGTTTCTTAGGCAAGGCCCGGCTCAGGAGCAGGTATCCCAGAACCGCTGATGCGACTGATCCCATCAGGATGCCCATTTTGGCGTACGTCAGCAACGCAGGCTCCAGCGTCGCAAAGGCCAGAGAACCAATGAAAATCGACATCGTAAAACCGATACCGCACAGCACGGAGACTGCCGAAATTTGGCTAAAAGTTATGCCGGATGACAGCCGTGTAATCCCTGATTTCAAGGCGATCCCGCCGAACAGAATGATACCCAGCGGCTTACCGAGAAGAAGCCCGGCAGCAATACCCATGGGTAATGTCGAGAATGAACCCGCAACTGTCACGCCCTGCAAAGAGATACCCGCATTGGCGAACGCAAACAGCGGCAAAATAAACCAGGAAACATAGGGGTGGATCCCATGCTCCAGGCGGCGAGCAGGTGACCTTTTATTCTCTTTGGTTCTCAGCGGAATTAAGAAGCCAAGAATGACACCCGCCAGCGTCGCGTGGATACCTGATTTCAGCACACACACCCAGAACACAGCACCAATCAGCAGGTACGGCGTCAGCTTCGTTACCCCCCGCCAGTTCAGTAGAGCCAGTACAGCGATGCACACCGCCGATAACCCCAGTGCCATCATCGACACATCGTGACTATAAAACAGTGCGATGATCACGATGGCACCCAAGTCATCAATAATGGCCAGTGCCAGCAGGAACACTTTTAACCCGGTCGGCACTCGTGACCCCAGCAGTGCCATCACCCCCAGCGCAAACGCAATGTCCGTTGCCGCCGGAATAGCCCAACCCTGACGGGCTATTTCATCGCTGCCGTTAAACAGTAAATAGATTAATGCCGGAACAACCATACCCCCGAGCGCGGCAATAGCAGGAAACATCGCCTGCTCGCGGTTGGCCAGCGCGCCTTCGCACATCTCACGCTTGACTTCCAGACCAATCATCAGGAAAAACACTGCCATCAGGCCATCGTTAATCCACAGCAAAAGTGGCTTGTCGATCAACAGCTCGGAAAAACGCAGGGTGACGGGAATATCCAGAAATGCCTGATAAATCCCCTGCAACGGACTATTCGCCATGATTAATGCCACAATGGCTGCGATGATTAATATCACACCACCGGCGGCTTCCATCCGTAAAAACTGACGAATGATATTTGACATTCTGACTCTCCTGTAGAAAAACGTGGCAAGAAAAAGCTCACCACAAGGGTATGTCTGAATTGTACGCAAACTATCACTTCGTAAAAAGTCGATTATTTCTGGATTATACTTCGCTTTTTACGAATCATTGGTTTTCACATTGTTGAATAAAAATCCATAAAAAATCCCCGGCGCGTCAACCGCTGCCGGGGATGTTATCTGGCTTTCCGTCGCTCGATTTAGCGAAAGCTTAGCGGGTCAGATCATCAAAGAACTTTTTCACGCCGTCCAGGAAGCTTTTAGAGCGCGGGCTGTTTTTCTCACCCGAAACGCCACCAAAGCTTTCTTCCAGATCACGCAGCAACTGCTTCTGCTTCTCGTTCAGGCTGACCGGAGTTTCCACTACCACCCGGCACATCAGGTCGCCCTGAACGCCACCACGGACAGATTTCACACCGCGCCCGCGCATACGGAACATTTTGCCCGTTTGCGTTTCAGCAGGAATTTTCAGGCTCACGCGGCCATCAAGCGTTGGCACTTCAATTTCGCCACCCAGTGCTGCCATGGCAAAATTGATTGGCACTTCGCAGTACAGGTTATTACCTTCGCGCTCAAAGATTTTATGCGCTTTAACCTGAACCTGAACGTACAGATCACCTGACGGAGCACCATGCTCACCGGCTTCGCCTTCACCCTCCAGACGAATACGGTCTCCGGTATCCACACCCGCAGGAATCTTCACTGACAGCGTTTTTGAACGTTCTACGCGACCATGACCATGACATTTGGTGCACGGATCTTTAATCACTTTACCGCGACCCTGACAGGTCGGACACGCCTGCTGGACTGTGAAGAAGCCCTGACGCATCTGAACCTGACCTGCACCATGACAGGTCGGACAGGTGGTCGGAGAGCTACCCGCTTTCGCGCCGCTGCCGTGGCAAACGTCACATTCATCCAGTGTCGGGATGCGGATTTCTTTGGTGACACCACGAACGGCCTCTTCCAGAGTCAGATCCATGTTGTAACGCAGGTCTGAGCCCCGGCTGGCACGCTGACGGCGACCGCCGCCAAAGATGTCGCCAAAGACGTCACCAAAGATGTCGCTGAAATCTGCACCGCCGCCGCCGTAGCCACCACCACCGCCCATGCCACCTTGTTCAAAGGCTGCATGACCATACTGGTCGTAGGCCGCACGCTTTTGCGCATCGGTCAGAATTTCATAAGCTTCTTTAATTTCTTTGAATTTGCTTTCAGATTCTTTATCGCCCTGATTTCGGTCAGGGTGATGTTTCATCGCCAGACGCTTATAAGCCTTTTTGATTTCACGCTCATCCGCTGTTTTGGATACGCCTAAAATCTCATAATAATCTTGCTTCGCCATGCTTTAACCTACCCTCAACATGCGTGCACGGGCGTAGAGTTTCCTCGACGCCCGTGCTGGTTATCAGTAAAGCTTCTTACTGTGCCCGCTTAAGGGCGATTATTTTTTGTCTTTAACTTCTTCGAATTCAGCGTCAACAACGTCGTCATCTTTCTGCGCGCTGGTATCGCCGCCTTCAGCCTGACCTTGTTGCTGAGCCATTTCCATCAGTTTGCCGGAAACCTGTACCAGCGCCTGGATTTTCGCTTCGATATCAGCCTTATCTTCACCTTTAGCAGACACTTCCAGTGCTTTCAGGGCTTCTTCTACTGCGGTTTTGTCTTCAGCTGGCAGTTTGTCGCCGGCTTCTTCCAGTTGCTTACGGGTACCGTGGATCAGATGGTCCGCCTGATTGCGGGTCTGAACCAGTTCTTCAAACTTACGGTCAGATTCAGCATTGGCTTCAGCATCGTTAACCATTTTCTGGATTTCTTCTTCGCTCAGACCAGAAGATGCCTTGATGGTGATCTTCTGCTCACGGCCGGTATTTTTGTCTTTCGCAGACACGTGCAGGATACCATCGGCATCAAGGTCGAAGGTGACTTCGATCTGAGCCTGACCGCGTGGTGCTGCCTGAATACCGTCCAGGTTGAACTGACCCAGAGATTTGTTATCACTTGAACGCTTACGTTCACCCTGCAACACATGGATGGTGACTGCAGACTGGTTGTCTTCCGCAGTAGAGAACACCTGACTGTGTTTGGTCGGGATGGTGGTGTTTTTAGTGATAAGCGGAGTCATCACGCTGCCCATGGTTTCGATACCCAGAGACAACGGAGTCACATCCAGCAGCAGAACGTCTTTCACGTCACCTGCCAGGACACCACCCTGAACTGCTGCACCGATTGCCACAGCTTCATCCGGGTTCACGTCTTTACGTGGTTCTTTACCGAAGAAATCAGCAACTTTCTTCTGAACCATTGGCATACGGGTCTGACCACCCACCAGGATAACGTCCTGAATGTCAGAAACTGACAGGCCTGCGTCTTTCAGCGCCACTTTCAGTGGTTCGATAGAACGGTTAACCAGGTCTTCAACCAAAGATTCCAGTTTTGCACGGGTCACTTTGATGTTCATGTGTTTTGGACCTGACGCATCAGCAGTGATGTACGGCAGGTTCACGTCAGTTTGCTGAGCAGAAGACAATTCGATCTTCGCTTTTTCAGCGGCTTCTTTCAGACGTTGCATCGCCAGTGGATCGTTACGCAGATCCATGCCTTGCTCTTTCTTAAATTCTTCAACCAGATAGTTGATCATACGGCTGTCGAAGTCTTCACCACCAAGGTGAGTGTCACCGTTGGTCGCCAGTACTTCAAAGGTTTTTTCGCCGTCAACTTCATCAATTTCGATAATAGAGATATCGAAAGTACCACCACCGAGGTCGTATACCGCGATAGTACGGTTGCCGATTTCACGATCCAGACCATAAGCCAGTGCCGCAGCAGTCGGTTCGTTGATGATACGTTTGACTTCCAGACCTGCGATACGGCCAGCGTCTTTCGTTGCCTGACGCTGAGCATCGTTGAAGTAAGCAGGTACGGTGATAACAGCTTCAGTTACAGGTTCACCCAGATAATCTTCAGCGGTTTTCTTCATTTTCTTCAACACTTCTGCAGAGATCTGCGGAGGTGCGATTTTCTGACCTTTAACGTCGATCCAAGCGTCGCCATTGTCAGCGCTTACGATCTGGTAAGGCATGATGCCTTTATCACGTTGTACTTCTTCATCCTGGAAGCGACGGCCAATCAGGCGCTTGATCGCGAACAGGGTGTTCTGCGGGTTAGTCACAGCCTGACGTTTAGCCGGAGAACCTACCAGAGTCTCGCCATCTGCCGCATAAGCGATGATGGAAGGAGTGGTGCGGTCGCCTTCAGCATTCTCCAGTACACGAGCAGTCGTGCCATCCATGATAGCTACACAAGAGTTGGTGGTGCCCAGGTCGATCCCAATAATTTTACCCATCTAAAACGTCTCCACTTAAATTCATATTCGTTCAGGTTGCTACTGTATATGTGGCCGATCTTTTCGATTTCAACAGCCCCATTTAACGGATTTCCCGACGGTAACAACTGCGGTTGGGAATAAGATGGGGCCATGCAGCTCAGCATCAAGGGGCAAAGTGAAAAAAAATCTTCAATTGCTGTTACGCCAGATCAATGTTTGCTGACGCAACCCTCCTTATGATGCCGCGCGCTTCTAAAGATATGTGGGTTTTTTACTCATTTCCCAAGCGTTTCTTCCCCCGATTATCAATTAATAATAATTCCGATACAGAGGATCTATGCACAGCAAAACGTTGGCAAATCCAGGCCCGCTCGGGTTGATGGGATTTGGTATGACCACTATCTTATTGAATTTACACAATGCAGGCTTTTTTCCCCTGACAGCAGTGATTGTCAGTATGGGGATTTTTTATGGTGGTTTGATTCAGATTCTTGCCGGGATGATGGAATTTAAAAAAGGGAATACGTTCGGCACGACCGCATTCACTTCTTATGGCGCATTCTGGTTAAGCCTGGTTGGCATCCTGATGCTGCCGCGCATGGGCATGGCTGAAGCCAGCAGCGAAAGCTTCCTTGGCGCTTACCTCGGCATCTGGGGCGTGTTCACCTTATTCATGTTCTTTGGCACCCTGAAAGCAAACCGTGGTTTACAGATCGTTTTCGGCAGTCTGGTTATTCTGTTCGCGCTGTTGTGCTTCGGTAATATGACCGGAAACACGGCGGTACTGCATTTTGCCGGTTTCGAAGGGATCTTCTGTGGCGCCAGCGCGATTTATCTGGCGATGGCCGAAGTGCTGAACGAGCAATATGGCCGTACCGTTTTGCCGGTCGGTGAGCCGAAAAACCACGCTCCCCAGGTTGACGCGGTTGTGGCATAAGCCCCCTCAGCCAGACGCAAAAAGCCCTGCGATGCAGGGTTTTTTTATGCATAAAAGAAATCACTGGCCGGAAGTTGCGCCTTCGGCAAATTTCTCTGTACGGATCGTTTCGCTGTTCAAATCGCGGCTAAGGTAAATACCGGTCAGCAAGCCAATCACCGACAAGGCCAGCACATAATAAGCCGGAGCCATCGGCGTCAGACGCATAATCAGCGTGACGAAGACCGGAGTCAGGCCGCCGAAAATCGCGTAGGCCATGTTGTATGAGAAAGAGATGCCGGTAAAACGCACTTCCGCCGGGAAGGCCCGCACCATCACATAAGGTACTGCGCCGACCACACCTACGCTCAACCCCGCCAGCGCATACATGCCCATCAGCACCGAGGCATCAGCCGCGACCATATGATAGAAAGACCAGCTGCAAATCCCGAGGAAGAGGCTGCCGAAAATAAAGGTTTTGCTGGCACCGAGGCGATCAACAATGCTTCCCGAGATAATGCAGCCAAACATCAGCGCTACTGTAGCCAGACAGTTGGCTTGTAATGCGGCTGCCGCCGGAATGCCGAATTGCTTCTGCAACCAGGTTGGCGTCATCAGGATCACCACCACGATACCGGCGGATAACAGCCAGGTCATCAGCATCGATACCACGATTTCTTTTCTATGATTGGCCACCACGGCTTTCAGCGGTAACTCTTCCGCCAGCGCTTTGTGCGCTTTCATCTCCATAAAGACAGGCGTTTCCTGTAACCAGCGGCGCAGATACATCGCGATCAGACCAAAAATGCCGCCGATGAAAAACGGAATACGCCAGCCGTACTGACTGATGGTCGCTGGCGTCAAGCTGGTGTTCAGTAAAGTTGCCACCAGAGAACCCAGCAGAATCCCCAACGTTAAACCGGCGGTGAGGGTGCCGCAGGCGAAACCAATGCGGTTACGTGGCACATGTTCAGCGACAAACACCCACGCGCCCGGCACTTCGCCGCCGATCGCCGCGCCCTGTAACAGACGCATCAGCAGCAGCAACAGCGGTGCTGCCATGCCAATCGAGGCGTAGGTTGGCAACAGCCCCATTGCCAGTGTCGGTAAAGCCATTAATAAAATACTCAGGCTGAACATGCGCTTACGGCCAACCAAATCACCGAAGTGCGCCATGATGATACCGCCCAACGGGCGCGCCAGATAACCGGCAGCGAAAATACCAAAAGTCTGAACCTGACGCAGCCAGTCGGGCATATTGGCCGGGAAGAAGAGATCGCCAATTACCGCAGCGAAAAAGACGAAAATGATGAAATCGTAGAATTCGAGGGCGCCACCCAGTGCCGCCAGGGAAAGCGTTTTGAAGTCCTGCCGGTTCAACCGGCGCGATTGTGTGTGTTGCATAGGATACCGTCAGACACCAGAGTAAAAAATGGAAAAAGGTTTTGCCACCTTATGTAAAGTAATCCTTACTATAGCGGCAAATATTTTTCACACCAGTGGTGTCTGACGCTTAACGTCGCTAAATTTCAAAAAGGAACTGTATTCAGTTTTTTATCTCGCGGCGGGCACTTTTCGGACGGAAAGCTGCTACCACCTCATCATGCGTTTCAACGTAAGGTCCGTCGAGCAACTGGATGCAATAGGGCACACTGGCAAAAATGCCGGAAACAATCACTTTACCGTCGGCATCTTTCAGTCCTTCCAGCGTTTCCTGAATAGATTTCGGCTGACCAGGTAAATTCAGGATTAAAGCCTGTTTGCGGATCACCCCAACCTGACGCGACAAAATTGCCGTCGGTACAAAGTGCAGGCTGATCTGACGCATCTGTTCGCCGAAACCGGGCATTTCACGATCGGCAACAGCCAGCGTGGCATCCGGTGTGACATCCCGGCGCGCAGGCCCGGTACCCCCGGTGGTTAACACCAGATGGCAGCCGCTTTCATCAACCAGTTCACTGATAGCCTGTTCAATCAAAGGCTGCTCGTCCGGGATCAGCTTTTTCTCCAGCTTAAAAGGCGTAATAAGCGCTCTTTCCAGCCATTCTTCCAGTGCCGGAATACCTTTGTCCTGATAAACACCGCTTGAGGCGCGGTCCGACACTGATACCAGACCAATCCGTAATGTATCCATGCTATTTCTCCACAGCATTTTTCTTCGTAGTCACAGCACTCAGTATATCGGTAACCGGCCGGTGGTTTTATCGCAGGCACAAAAAAAGCGGCTGATTAGCCGCTTTATGCTGGAACTGAATGCTGATTACAGCAGGTCAGAAATCATTTTTTCCAGTTTACCCTGGTCGATTGCAAACTTACGGATGCCATCAGCCAGTTTATCGATCGCCATTGGATCCTGGTTGTGCTCCCAGTAGAACTGAGATTCAGTCAGTGGCGCAGGACGTGGCTTGGTTTCGCCGGAGAAGGACAGTTTACGTTCCAGCGGGCCTTCGCTTTCTGCCAGTTCTTTCAGCAGTGCAGGGGCGATGGTCAGACGGTCACAGCCAGCCAGTTCGATGATTTCACCGATGTTACGGAAGCTTGCGCCCATCACGACAGTTTCGTAGCCGTGTTGTTTGTAGTATTCGTAGATTTCGGTTACGGACACAACGCCCGGATCTTCATGCGGTGCGAACTCTTTTTTGTCACCATTGGCTTTGTACCAGTCAAGGATACGACCAACGAACGGAGAAATCAGGAACACGCCCGCTTCAGCACAAGCACGCGCCTGAGCGAAGGAGAACAGAAGGGTCAGGTTACAGTTGATGCCTTCTTTTTCCAGTTTCTCTGCAGCGCGGATGCCCTGCCAGGTAGAAGCCAGTTTGATCAGGATACGGTCGTTGGTGATGCCCGCATCGTTATACAGTTTGATCAGGCGTTTGGCTTTGGCCACGCTCGCGTCAGTGTCGTAAGACAGACGGGCATCAACTTCTGTTGAAATGCGGCCCGGAACCAGTTTCAGAATTTCCAGACCGATGTTTACTGCCAGTTTGTCAGCGGCATCAGTAATCTGCTGGTCGTGATCGCTGCTCTGGTCACGTGCCCAGGCGATTGCTTCGTCGATCAGTTTACGGTATTCAGGAATTTGCGCAGCGCTGAGGATCAGTGACGGGTTCGTGGTCGCATCCTGCGGCTGGTACAACTTCATTGCCGCGATATCTCCGGTGTCAGCAACAACCTGAGTCATTTGGCGTAGGGAAGTCAGTTTATCGGTCATTTTGGCATATCTCATCGTTTGGACGTTTTCGTATAGGCATTTTCATGCCTTGCCTTTGGCTGATGATAACATGCAAAAAGCCAGGCGCAAGGCGCATATCACGGCATGCTCGGCTACGAACATCTATGGATTTCTCACCTTCCAAAACACACAAAATTAGCCAAAATGCACATGTTACCCGTTCGATAAAACAGGTATGTTAGCCACCCAAAGTGGTCATTGCCCGCAAGCAAACAAATAAAAATGATGAAGGGCAAATCAACCAAGGACAATTTATGAACGACCTGCTGGATTTTTTCGATACTATTCTCTGGAGTTCAATCCTGATTTACCTGCTATGCGGCACCGGCATTTACCTTACGTTCCGTCTTGGTTTCATTCAGTTTCGTCACTTTGGCCACCTTTTCTCCCCCACTCTTTATAAGCGAAAACACATCACACGAGGTATTTCCCCGTGGCGGACGCTGTGTCTCAGCCTTGCATCGCGTATTGGTACCGGTAATCTCACCGGTGTCGCCATCGCCATTACGCTCGGCGGCCCTGGCGCTATTTTCTGGATGTGGATTATTGCAGTTTTCAACATGGCGACGGCAATGATAGAAAACACGCTGGCGCAGATTTACAAAGGCAATGTAGCCCATGAAAAATTTCGCGGCGGGCCGGCTGATTACATGGAAAAAGGGCTTGGAATGCGCTGGATGGGTATCTTGTTTTCCTTGCTGATGGTGATTTCCTGCGGCTTTATTTTCAGCGCCTTACAGGCCAATTCCATTGCTCAGGCTTCTTTCCATCTTCTGCATGTACCGGCGCTGTCCACCGCCTGCATTTTATCCGTGCTGGTCGCGATACTGATTTTTGGCGGTATACGCGCAATCACCTGGCTTTCGAAATGGCTTGTACCGCTGATGGCCTTCGCCTACTTGTTGCTGGCCATCTGGGTTATTGGTCATCACATTGAAAAGTTGCCACAGGTGCTGGCGCTGGTATTCAAAAGCGCCTTCGGCTTACAGCAGGCCGCTTCCGGCGCACTGGCGTATGGCGTGACACAGGCCATTACGCAGGGCATGCAACGCGGCGCCTTTGCCAGCGAAGCCGGTGTCGGCTCTTCACCCAATGCAGCGGCGATGGCGGGCGTAAGCCACCCGGCCATGGTGGGGTTCAGTCAGATGTTTGCCGTCTTCATCGATACCATGGTGATTTGTACCGCAACCGCGCTGATCATCCTGACGTCAGGAGCCCTTGATCAACCTGACGCCCCGGTTGGCATCCGGCTGATACAGCAATCGATTATGCCGGTAACCGCAGGCTGGAGCCATGTGGTTCTGGCCATTCTGGTCTTCTCTTTTGCGTTCACGTCGATTGCCGGAAACTATGCCTATGCCGAAAACAATCTGAATTTCTTTCACGGTTCTTCGCCCGTTAAATTACTGATTTTCCGGTTGATGGTCATCAGCATGGTGTTCTGCGGATGCCTGATGGAATTACAAGTCCTGTGGAAACTGGCCGATATCGTCATGGCGCTGATGGCAATACTCAATCTCACCGCACTGTTGCTGCTTTCGGGCATCGCGGTCAGCGTGGTGAAAGATTATGAACGCCAGCGACGGATGGGGAAAACGCCGGTGTTTAATCCTGATCACTACCCTGAATTACGCGGTCAGCTCCAGCCCGGCGTCTGGGATAAAAAAATGCCTCCGCGCTGATTTCCTGCGCTTTTACCTATCGATATCATGCCTCCATCGCAGTGACTTTTTTGCTACAGTAAGGCAACAAAAATCCTGAATGTGAACCGTCACTGACCAACGGACGAGACTATGCTGACCATTATTTCACCTGCTAAAACGCTCGATTACGAAAGCCCGCTTGCGACAACGCGCTATACCCAACCGGAGCTGCTGGATAAATCCAGCCAGCTGATCACCGTGGCGCGTAAAATGTCTCCTGCGCAGATTTCTTCACTGATGGGGATCAGCGACAAACTGGCCCATCTGAACGCCGAACGTTTTAATGACTGGCAGCCAGATTTCACGCCGGATAACGCCCGTCAGGCCTTGCTGGCCTTTAAAGGCGATGTGTATACCGGTCTGCAGGCAGAAGATTTCAGTGAGAAGGATTTTGATTTTGCACAGAAACATCTGCGGATGTTGTCAGGTTTATACGGCCTGCTGCGTCCGCTGGATCTGATGATGCCTTACCGTCTGGAAATGGGTATCCGTCTGGAAAATCCCCAGGGCGCGAATCTGTATGCCTTCTGGGGAGATTTGCTGACCGAAAAACTCAACCAACTGCTCAGTGAACAAAAAAGCAAAGTGCTGGTGAATCTGGCGTCTGATGAATACTTCAAAGCGGTGAAACCCAAACTGCTGGATGGCGAAATCATCAAGCCGGTATTCCTCGACGAGAAGAACGGCAAATACAAAGTCATCAGCTTCTACGCCAAAAAAGCGCGTGGCCTGATGAGCCGCTTTATTATTAAAGAGCGTCTGGATAAGCCGAAACAGCTTCAGGATTTCAATCTGGAAGGTTATGAATTTGATGAATCACGTTCGCAGGGCAATGAACTGGTGTTTACCCGTCCTGAGCGCTGATTGACCTGATCTGCGGATACAAAAAAGCCCTCACGAAGAGGGCTTTTGCCTGTCTGAAACACAATCTTTATTCAGGCAGCGCCATCAGGAATGCACGCATCTCGCTGAAATCAGCCGGAAGATTATGCGACAACAATGGCAGGTCAGCGCGATCCGCCAGTTCTTTCGGTAAACCGATGTCCTGATCCAGAATCGCTTCCACGCTTTCCTTGAATTTTGCCGGATGTGCAGTACCGATGAACAGGCCGAACTCGCCCGGTTGCAGCTGGTCACGCAGTACACGGTAAGCAATTGCCGCGTGAGGTTCAGAGATATAACCGATATTGGCCAGCTCGCGCATCGCGTCTTCGGTGGTGTCATCGCTGACCGCACCGAAGCCCAGATCTTTCAGCTGCCAGGTTTTACGACGATACAACTCTTCCACACGCGGCCAGTTGTTTGGCTGGCTGACATCCATAGCGTTCGACAGAGTGGCAACGGTTTTCTTCGGTTCCCACTCGCCGTTAGACAGGAAACGCGGCACCGTATCATTGGCGTTGGTCGCCGCAATAAAGCGTTTCACCGGCAGGCCGAGGGATTTCGCCAGCAGACCGGCTGTCAGATCACCGAAGTTACCGCTTGGTACGGAAACCACCAGCTGATTGCGCGCTTCCTGAGGCAGTTGGGCAACCGCTTCAAAGTAGTAGCAAATCTGCGCCAGCAGTCGGCTGATATTGATGGAGTTAGCTGAGTTCAGTTTCAGCGCGTGTTTCAGTTCTTCATCATCAAACGCCTGTTTCACCAGCGCCTGACAGGCATCAAAGTCGCCGTCGATAGCGACGGTATGAATATTTCCGCCAAGCGTACAGAACAGTTTTTCCTGCAACGGGCTGATTTTGCCGCGCGGATACAGAATCACCACACGAACATTTTTCAGACCGTGGAACGCATGTGCCACTGCCGCACCGGTATCACCGGAGGTCGCGGTCAGAATAGTCACCGGCTGATCGCCAGATACCTGAGTCAGGATCTGCGCCATGAAGCGGCCACCGAAATCTTTAAAGGCCAGGGTCGGGCCGTGGAACAGTTCCAGACAGGCAATGTCTTCTTCCACTTTGGCAACGGGTGCCGGGAAGGCAAACGCATTTTTTACACGCTGATATAATTCATCTTCCGGGATTTCATCGCCGATGAAAGCAGAAAGAATTCGGCTGCTGCGGGTGACGAAATCCAGTTCCAGCAAGCGATCAATTTCGGTCAGTTCAAACTCAGGCAATTCCAGCGGGAAGAATAATCCCTGCTGTTTTCCAAGACCTTGTTTGACGGCCTGAGCAAAGCTGACCTGCTCGTTGTGATCCTTCAGGTTGTACAGTTTCATTAGTTATCCCAATAAATTATCGAGTTATCCCAATACCCGCGCGCCCGCGGTATCAAGACGACAAATATGAACAAAGCCTTCGTCATTTTGCAGATAATGCGTCTGCAACCAGTCAGCCATACGTTTCGCTGTCGCACTGTCGTTGCACACCGCGAACAACGTCGGGCCGGAACCGGAAATCCCGCAAGCCAGCGCACCAATTTCTTCTGCGGCGCTGCGGGCTTCGGCAAAGCCCGGCAGCAGACGGGTGCGGTAAGGTTCAGCAATCACATCTTTCATCAGTTTTGCGGCCAGCGCAGGTTGCTGAGTGTGGCAGGCATGAATAAAGCCCGCCAGATAACGTCCGTGGCTGATGCAATCCTGACGGCGATACTGCGCAGGTAAAATGGCACGCGCCTCGGCCGTCGAGACTTTAATCCCCGGATACGCCATCACCCACAGCCAGTCGTCAAAGCCTGGCACGTCCTGGCTGATGATATCGAGTTCTTCCAGCATCAGCTGAATGCCGCCTAAATAGCATGGCGCCACATTATCGAAATGTACGCTACCGGAAATCCGCCCTTCCAGCTCGCCCATCAGCAACAGCATCTGGTTTTCATTCAGCGGCTTACCGCAAAACTCATTCATCGCCATCAGACCGGCGACCACCGAACAGGCGCTGGAGCCCAGACCTGAGCCGATCGGCATGTTTTTTTCCAGCGTCATCGCCACCGGCACTTCTTTGCCGATTTCCTGACAGAAACGCTGCCAGCACTGATAAACGATATTGTCTTCCATGCGATCCGGCAGTTTAGACACAAACTTGCCTTCGTTTTTCAGACTGAACACTGTGGCCGCCTCAACGGAAACACAGTCGCCCAGCAGCGTGCCATCCACCGGAGACACGGCCGCGCCCAGAACATCGAAGCCTACGCTGACGTTCCCGATTGAAGCCGGGGCATACACCTTAACCATATTAAACTCCTAACTTCCATGACAGCGTTCTCAAAAGATCGGCAAACACACCTGCCGCCGTCACATCATTACCGGCACCGTAGCCACGCAGAACCAACGGCAACGGCTGATAATAGCGGCTGTAAAACGCCAGCGCATTCTCCCCATTTTTTACTTTATAAAGCGGGTCATTACCATCGACGGCATCGATTTTTACTTTGCATTGTCCGTCTTCGATAGCACCGACATAACGCAATACTTTACCTGCGGCGGTGGCATCCGCAACACGCCTGGCAAATTCGGCATCCAGTTCCGGCAGACGCGCCACAAATTCATTCACAGTGCCTTCGCTATTGAAGGACGGCGGCAGAACGGATTCCACGTCAATATCCGTCAGCTCCAGTTTGTAACCGGCTTCACGCGCCAGGATCAGCAATTTACGGGCAACGTCCATACCGGACAGATCATCACGCGGATCCGGTTCGGTATAGCCCATCTCTTTCGCCTGCAATGTTGCAGCAGATAACGACATACCTTCATCCAGCTTACCGAAGATGAAGGACAGCGAGCCGGAGAGGATGCCGGAGAAACGCATCAGCTCATCACCGGCATTCAGCAGGTTTTGCAGGTTCTCGATGACCGGTAAACCCGCACCGACGTTGGTGTCGTAGAGGAATTTACGGCGTGAACCATCCGCCGCTTTACGCAACTGATGGTAGTAATTCATGGAAGAAGTATTGGCCTTTTTGTTCGGCGTTACGACGTGGAAACCGTCAGCAAGGAAATCGGCGTATTGATCAGCCACTTCCTGACTGGAAGTACAGTCAACAATCACCGGATTCAGCAGGTGGTATTCTTTCACCAGACGGATCAGACGTCCCAGATTCAGCGGCTCTTTCGCGGCACCCAGTTCATCACGCCAGGTTTCCAGCGCAATGCCGTGAACGTTAGTCAGCAATGCGCGGGAGTTGGCGATGCCGCAAACGCGCAGATCAATATGTTTGGTTTTCAGCCACGCTTGTTGACGGCGGATCTGTTCAATCAACGCCCCGCCCACGCCGCCTACGCCGATCAGGAAGACTTCGATAACCTGATCAGTGTTGAACAGCATCTGGTGGCTTACGCGCACACCGGTGGTCGCATCGTCGTTATTGACGACCACGAGATAGAACGTTCAGACGACCCCTGCGCAATCGCCACGATATTGATATTGGCGCGCGCCAGTGCCGAGAAGAATTTCGCCGAGATACCGCGCAGGGTACGCATGCCGTCGCCGACGACAGAAATAACCGCCAGCTTCTCCATCACATCCAGCGGCTCAAGCAGACCGTCTTTCAGCTCCAGATAGAACTCGTCTTCCAGCGCTTTACGGGCGCGTTCCAGTTCGCTTTGCGGCACACAGAAACTGATGCTGTATTCAGAAGAAGACTGGGTGATCAGCACCACCGAAATGCCTGAACGGGACATCACCGCAAACACGCGCGCGGCCATGCCGATCATCCCTTTCATTCCCGGACCGGAAACGTTGATCATCGCCATGTTGTTCAGATTAGTGATGCCTTTCACCGGCGTATTATCGCCGAGGCTTTCGCTGCCTATCAGCGTGCCCGGTGCCTGTGGATTGGTGGTGTTTTTTATCAGGCAAGGGATCTGGAACTGGGCAATCGGCAGGATGGTACGCGGATGAAGCACTTTCGCACCAAAGTACGACAGCTCCATCGCTTCCTGATATGACATGGATTTCAGTAAGCGGGCGTCCGGCACGATGCGCGGATCGCAAGTATACACACCGTCGACGTCAGTCCAGATTTCACAACAGTCGGCACGTAAACAGGCAGCCAGCACGGCGGCTGAATAATCGGAACCATTACGTCCGAGCACCACCAGTTCGCCCTGCTCGTTACCGGCAGTGAAACCGGCCATCAGCACGATGTGATCGGCTGGAATAGCGCTGGCGGCGATACGCCGGGTGGATTCGTTGATGTCCACAGTCGATTCAAGGTAATGCCCCTGCGCGAGCAGTTTTTCGACCGGGTTAATGACGGTGACGCCAAAACCTTTGGCCAGGAACACCGCTTCCATAATAGCGATAGACAGCTTTTCACCACGACAGATGATGGAGGCATTTACACTGTCCGGGCATTGTCCCAGCAGGGCAATACCGTGCATCAGTTGTTTAAGCTGAGCGAATTCGTGATCGACAAACGCTTTCACTTTCGGCAAATCAAAACCCGGTTGCGCGGCCGCCAGGCCGGTTATCAGCTGACCAAAAATGTTTTCCGCATCACTCATGATGGTCTGAATGTCCTGCCCTGCGACAGTTCGTTCAATCATAGCAACCAGATAGTTGGTGATTTTGGCAGGCGCGGATAATACCGTCGCGACCTGTCCCTGACGTGCATTGCTTTCCATAATGTCCGCAACCCGCAAGAAGCGTTCTGCGTTTGCTACCGAGGTCCCGCCAAATTTCAACACTCGCATTTCTGGTTCTCTCCTGAAGCTCTCGTTTAAATGTAAAAAAAAAGCCCGCACTGGTTAGGTGCGGGCTTTTTTTCTTTTTCCTGTACGCGTCAGCCCGCCCCGTTACCTGTGGTATCGGTGGTGGTAATAATTGTTGTGTTCAGGCTGATGATTCGCATTTTTATTTTCTGTCTGTCTTTAGGTTTGTACTCTGTCTGCCTCTATTAGCTAAAGCATAAGGCACAATAAGTCAATTTTTTTCTATTTTCGGCAGGTTAATCACGGACAGAATGAAATGGATAATTATCTGCCTTTAAAAGCATTTCCAGTACGATCGATAACTCTGCTATCACCGCACCGGATATCGAACTGTAGCGGTAAGGATTCCCCTCACATCATTGGGTCAGTTTTTTTTCGATGTCATGTAGCAAAGTATGCAGCATTGCCGCATCGCGCTGCTGCAAAAGACCGAGACGCTGATGCAGCCAGTCGGACAATTTCTGGTCATCTTCTGCCCCGACATTTTCCAGTAATCGCCCGACCCGTGCACGCAATGCCGACAACTGTCCCGCTTCGGCATTTTCAGGTTTCACTGAGGTCACCTGATTGAGAGACGATAACTGATAACAGAATACCATCACGGCCTGCCCCAGATTCAGCGACGGGTAATCCGCCACCATCGGAACGCCGGTCAGCACATCAGCCAGTTCCAGCTCTTCATTGGTCAGCCCGGAATCCTCACGGCCAAATACCAGCGCAGCGTGATTCACCCACTGGCTTTTCTCTTCAAGCTGCACCTGCAACTCCTGAGGCGTGCAGTAATAGTGAAATTTAGCCCGGCTGCGGGCCGTCGTCGCGACAGTAAAATCAATATCAGCCAGGGCTTCTGCCAGTGTGCTGAAATGCAGAGCATTTTGCAGGATGTCCTGCGAACCATGTGCCACCCAACCGGCTTCCGGCTTGAGATGTGCCTCGCTGTCCACAATACGCAAGGAAGCAAAGCCCATGGTTTTCATTGCGCGGGCTGCCGCACCGACATTTTCCGGGCGAGCCGGTGACACTAAAATAATATGAAGTTGCATATGACGCCTTTGCAGGAAGGAAAAAGAATTTGCCGCCTGTATTTCAGCGATGAAATTTTATCCTGTTTCAGACCTATTCATCGTTTATATTCTTCACAAGAACTTAACAGTCGACTTGATATATTCCTTTATTTTATCGGAAAAGCTTAACCGGGAGGTAAAAAAGCTGCTGGCAGGGTTAAGCACATTCCCTTAAAAAATTAGTCATTATTTTTCATATGGATATATAATAATGATACATACAGATTTTGCATTTATCTTGGGTTTCCTGAGGATTAGCTGAATCGTGTACAATAAAGGCCGAAATGTGACTCAAACGTGCATTCTTGTAAGTGTTTTTCACTGTTCTGTTACCGTGCTACAATTGAACTTGATATATGTCAACAAACCGTAATTTTGTTGGGTGGTAATTTCGACACTCGCTGTTATATTGCTGTTAATAGGGTTAGGATATGCGCCGCTTTAGGACCCCGTGGAACTGCAGAAAGTGGAATCCCTGACCGAGCTTGCGATGTTGTTGCCGTTGATGGAAATTGCATCGAGAACGCATTTACGTACTTTAGTCATGTAACGAGTGAGATGGCCAATAAGGCATCGAAATTCATTGGGATATCAAGGACTTCTGTACTCCTATTTTCTATTTGTTGGCAATCTTAGGTAGCAATCATGCAGACCCCTCACATTCTGATCGTCGAAGACGAGTTAGTGACACGTAATACGTTAAAGAGCATTTTTGAAGCAGAAGGCTACATGGTGCATGAAGCCAATGATGGCGCTGAAATGCACCACATTCTGTCCGAAAATGATATCAATCTGGTTATCATGGACATCAACCTGCCAGGCAAAAATGGCCTGCTGCTGGCACGCGAACTGCGTGAACAAGCCAGCGTTGCTTTGATGTTCCTGACCGGCCGCGACAACGAAGTTGATAAAATTTTGGGTCTGGAAATCGGCGCTGATGACTATATCACCAAGCCATTCAACCCGCGCGAACTGACCATCCGCGCACGCAATCTGCTGTCCCGCACGATGAACCTGGGTACTACCGGTGAAGAACGTCGTCTGGTTGAAAGCTACAAATTCAATGGCTGGGAACTCGATATCAACAGCCGTTCGCTGATAAGCCCGCAGGGCGAACAGTACAAGTTACCGCGCAGTGAATTCCGCGCCATGCTGCATTTTTGTGAAAACCCGGGCAAAATCCAAACCCGTGGCGATTTGCTGAAGAAAATGACCGGCCGTGAGCTGAAACCTCATGACCGTACTGTTGACGTGACTATCCGTCGCATCCGTAAGCATTTCGAAGCGACTCCGGATACGCCGGAAATCATCGCCACTATCCATGGTGAAGGTTACCGTTTCTGCGGTGATCTGGAAGACTGATACAGAAGGTTGCCAACCGCTCTGCAGTCGATGTGATAAAACGTAAAGGCCAGCGAAAGCTGGCCTTTTGATTTGGATCCCTTGGTGAAACTCAAGGCTCAGCATGTCCCCATGGAATGATCGGCACCGCGCTGAGGGCATTTTTAGGTGAACCGTCCACGACTTTATCGGAATAACTCAGGTAGATAAACGCATTACGTTTTTCATCATAAAAACGCACCACCTGCAGCTTTTTAAACACCAGAGAAGTACGTTTCTGGAAAACTACAGTGCCTTTATCTTTCCCCTGCTTAATCTTATCGCTGAGCTCGATAGGCCCTACCTGCTGACAGGAAATCGCCGCATCCGATGTATCTTCGGCCAGACCTAATCCGCCCTTGATGCCGCCGGTTTTTGCACGACTGATATAACAAGTTACATTTTTAATATCAGGATCATCAAAGGCCTCGACCACAATTTTATGGTCCGGACCGAATAATTTGAAGACGGTATCCACTGATCCCACTTGCTCTGCACGCGCTGCTCCAGAACAAAAAATAAACATCCCAAATACAAAAATCCAACATTTATTCATTAAGTTACTCCACGTCATCAGCATGACGTTGTTTTCTAAAGAAACCACAATCAGAAAGCGTGCATTCACACTTTCGGAATGAAATACTCTGTAACACCTGTAAATAGCACAGATAGCCAAAAAAATCTTAAGCAGTCTTATCGGGAAAAAGTTGCTATTATGCCGCCCATCATTCTGTGCATTTATCTTAGTTCAACGAGGACGATCTATGGATCAAGCAGGAATCATTCGTGACCTTCTTAGCTGGTTAGAAACCCATTTAGACCAGCCCTTGTCACTCGACAATGTCGCAGCCAAGGCCGGCTATTCCAAGTGGCACCTGCAGCGCATGTTTAAAGACGTCACGAATAATGCCATTGGTGCTTATATTCGTGCCCGCCGCCTGTCGAAAGCGGCTGTCGCTTTGCGTCTCACCAGTCGCCCGATATTAGATATCGCCCTTCAGTACCGTTTTGACTCCCAACAAACGTTTACCCGGGCTTTCAAAAAACAATTCGCACAAACGCCGGCATTGTATCGTCGTGCTGAAGACTGGCATTCGTTTGGTATTTGCCCGCCTATCCGACTGGGTGCATTCATTCTGCCGCAACCCGAGTATGTCTCATTACCAGAACAGCATCTGATCGGCATGACGCAAAGCTACTCATGTACGCTGGAGCAAATCACCACGTACCGCAACGAGATGCGTCGTCACTTCTGGCGTCAATATATTGGGGAAGCGAAAACGCTGCCGCCCATTCTTTATGGCCTGCACCATTCACGTCCAAGCCAGGAGAAAGATGACGAGCAGGAAGTATTGTACACGACAGCGCTGGAAGCTCAGCACCTGCCGGAAAACGTTGAAGGTCAGCCTATTGTGTTGCAGCACGGTGAATATGCCATGTTCCACTACAATGGCACGCCGGAACGTTTGCAGGAATTTATTCTGACGTTGTACAGCACCTGTCTGCCAACATTGAAACTGACCCGCAGAAAGGGACAGGATATCGAACGCTTTTACACGAATGGCCATGCCCCCGGCACTGCGCCAACCGAAATACAGTGTGATTACCTGATCCCAATCCGCCGCTAACGCCTTCTGGCGTTAGCGTTGCAACTCGTCTAACGCGGGCAGATCAAGATGTGAGACATCGCCCGCCGTTTCCACAATCCATCCATTTGCCAGCCAGGCGCTTTGCTGGTGATCAACACGCGACAGCGAACAGTTACGCAGACGCAGACGGCGTTCCGCATAGGCAGGCAAGCCAAGGATCGTACTGATCAGACAGCCCAGCGCAATACCGTGGCTGACCAGCAGCGGCTTGCTTCCCGCCGGTAAATCCAGACAGCTGTCGAGCGCGGCACGCATACGCACGGCCAGTTCAGTCATCGTTTCACCTTCGGGGATGCGCCCTTTGGGTGAACCATCAACCATCTGCTTACGCCATATTTCTTCCTGCTCCGTCAGACCATCCAGAATACGTTCTTCCAGCACGCCCATGTGCAGTTCGCGCAAACGTGGCTCATTGATCACTTCACACCCGCAGGCATCAGCGATAATCTGCGCCGTGTGGCGGGTACGTCCTAAATCACTGGTGATAACGTGAGTGATCCCTTCTTTACGCACGCGCTCAGCAACCTGACGGGCCTGGTAAAGACCTTTAGCCGTCAGCGGGCTGTCTGACTGCCCCTGAATACGGCGGGCGGCGTTCCATTCTGTTTCGCCATGACGGACGAGATATACCTGTAACATGAGTGTTTTCCGTTATACTGCGTGAAATTTGCTAAAGGATGCTAAAACTCTATGTATCATGTTGTCGCTGCAACCACTAACCCGGCAAAAATCAAAGCTATCGCCATGGCTTTTGAAGACATTTTCGGCGCTGAGGCATTTCGCATTGAAGGCGTTGATGTCGACAGTGGTGTTCCAAATCAACCTATTGGCAGTAATGAAACCCGTACCGGGGCACGCCATCGTGTAATCGGTGCGCGTCAGGTTCGTCCCGAAGCAGACTTCTGGGTCGGCGTGGAAGCGGGTATCGAAGACAATATGACATTCGCCTGGATGGTGATTGAGAATATGCACCAGCGCGGCGAATCACGTTCAGCCAGTTTAATGTTACCTGAAATCATTTTACAGGGGATCAACCAGGGCAGTGAATTGGGGGATGAGATGGAAAAACTGACGGGTATCGCAGAGGTGAAGCGTAAAGGCGGCGCCATCGGCATTTTTACCGCCGGGAAACTGAACCGCACCAGCGTTTATCATCAGGCACTGGTGCTGGCTTTAGCGCCTTTTCATAACCCGGTTTATCAAACCCGCGCCCAGACCCATTAAAATTTCAGACTGAAACGGGCACTTCATTCGCCCGTTTTGTCTGCCAGCAGTTGCCCGCTCAACCAATCCTTTAGCGCTGCCGGAGCCGTTTTCAGGCCATTCGATCCCCGGGTTATCGTAGCGATACCGGCACCCAGCTGGCTTTTCAGTTCGCGCTGACTCATCTCTCCCCGCATCAGCTCCTGAATAATGCGTACCCGCGTTCCCAGCGCCGCACGTTCGTCGGGCGTCAGAAGCAGTTGCAGCAGATCCTGATGCAGATTTTCAGCAAAAGATTGCTGTAGCAGTGCCAGAAAGCACTGCCAGTCCTCATTGCCTTGTTGGGAAAGAGCAGGGTCAGTGATGGGTCGTTGATTCATGATTGGGCTGCCATACTATTAAACTAGTACAACAGCTTATCATAAACGATACGGGATCAGTAACGCCTCTGCCATTCGGCATCCGTCAAAATCTTGGCCGGTTGATGTAAAAAATAGCGATAAAATGCATCATATGCCAACACATTTTTAACATATCGGCGAGTTTCGGAGAAAGGGATACTCTCAATGAACGCGACCGAATCCACCCTGCCCGCGCTGTTGCCCAGCCAGGTATTCACACGGGAAGGCCCGGCGTTGTAAGCAGCGCTGGATAAAATACGGTTGCGGCCAAACATCTGATAGACATATTCCAGATAGCTGGTACCGATGGTGATGTTCATTTGCGGATCCAGCAGCTGAGCCGGATTGCTGTAACCCTGCAAACCAAACATATCCACGGTATGCTGCGCTGTCGCAGGCATCACCTGCATCAGACCAGAGGCTCCTACCGGCGAACGGGCTTTCGGGTTCCACGCGCTTTCCTGACGGGCAATCGCCATCGCGTAGCTTTGCGTGATGCCTTTGTCATTGGTCGCACGGCGGAATTCATCCGGCCACGCCAGCGGGAAACGTTCTTCAAGATAATCCCAAAGCTTGCCGGTAATGGTCGCCTGCACGCTGAGATCGGGCCATTTCTGCTCGAAAGCGTAACGCGCCAGTGCCGACTGCTGAGATTCAGAACGACTGCTGACCAGATAGCTCCATTCAGTGCGTGCAAGATTGTCCATCTGCCAGTACATCAGTTCACGAACGCGGGCGACTTCCGGCAATTTCGCAATGCTGGCATCAGGCTTCGCAGCCACAGAAATTTGCATCGGATAAGCAACATTCAGCTTTTGCGCGGCGGCCATCGGATAGAATCCACGCCCTTTCATTAATGTGCGCAGCATCGCTTCACCTTGTGAGCGCTGACCGTTGTCGATCATCACTGACGCACGCCAGTACTGCCATTCATCTTCCTGCAGGGCATCCGAAGGTAAACGATCCAGCCACTGTCTCAGTCCCTGACGATCACCGGCGGCCAGCGCCATACGAATCCGACGCTCCACCAGCGTGGTGGAATGGCTGCGCAGAATAACGTTATCGCGCCATGCCGCCTGTTCCGGTGTGGCGTCGCTGCCCATATAGCGCCAGGCGACAGCTTCTTCCAGATCCAGACGTTCGCTGTCGCTCATCTTCTGCAGACGCACGAGAACGGGGATCATCGAACGGGCATTTTCCGCATCATCACGGGCGATACGCGCAAACGTAATGCTGGTGGCATTGCGGGTAAAATCAGTCGGCCCGACACTGCGCGCAAAGCTTTCAATGGTATTCGGGTTATTTTGTAAATCCAGCAGCGCATCGCGCATGGTCTGGTAATCCGGCGGTAACTGCTTCGCCAGGAAGTTCACCAGATTCGTATTGCCGGTTTTCATCGCCAGGCCGATGCGTTGCAGCGTAGTCAATGCAGTCTGATTGCCTGCGCCCTGCCAGACGGAGAACAGCTTGTCGCAGGTATTCGGCAGTGACGTGCCGGTCAGCCAGATATCTTTCGCGCCATCAAACGCGGTTTTCTGATCGCCGGTCGCCCATTTGGCGTAATAGTAGTTGCAACGCGCAGCGACCGGTTTCGGCGGCTGCGGGCTGAAAGAGAGCAAACTGTTCCAGTCCTGACGACGCGCCAGCTCATTCACAAAGCGGGCCGGGAGGGAACGCGCAGGCGGCAATGTCGGGTTGGCTTTAACAAAGGCATTCACCTGCGCGGGCGTGGCATCGCCCAGTTCCTGCGTCAGTTGCCGGTATTCCAGATAAGGGTAAAGCGGATAATCTTCCAGCGTGGGCATCAGCTGACTGACGACGTCCAACTGATTGTTATCCCACGCCTGTTTAATCTGCATATAGTGCTGGCGTTGCGAGTCCAGCGAGTCAGCTTTCGCCACGCCCGATACTGTTACCAGCAACACGCTCATTGCCAGAGAGTGCCATTTGTCCACCTTGACCATACTTACCTTTATCCTCACGGGTTGTGCCGAAACTGTTTTGCATTCTGTAGACAGCCACTACGCTAATCGATTCATTTTTAAAATTGAAGCGATGTGCGGACAGCATCACAAACTTTACACAGTGTGGTGCAAGCGACGGACAGTTACCAGATAGCGGCAGATCTATTTTCTGTCACAGAACGTGGCGGCGGGAATAATTTCTCAGGATTCAATATCCGCAATTAATTAGCGGGTATTACCCGGTAAAACGCCAATAGATAGCACCCTTACCATTTCAACCAAAATAACCACACTGACAAAACTGAGATTTACTTACTTCAATTTACTTAGATATTTAATTCCTAAACAAACCCTAAATGAAGTGTAATTAATACCGAAATTCCTAAAGGACTTATCCATCTGTTTTTAAAGAAATTTATCCATTAACGTTGATACAAAAAAAAGTATTTATTGGCTCAGATCAAATTTATTCCCAGATAATTAATTATGATCACACCCTATTGTAAAATTGATTTTTTGATATTCACTATTTCGCCGTCAGGATTGAAATATTAATAGCAGCGCAGTTCATGGCTTATGGAAAAGTATATGACTCACTCAACTTCATCTGTAAAAACGAATGCCAGCCCCTCTTCTTCTGTCGCGACAGAAAACAAAAACTGGTATCAGATTAGTGGTAACGACGCCATGCAGCGTCTGGGAACTGGCGAGAATGGCCTGACCCGGCACGATGCCAGCGAGCGTCTGAAAGAATATGGCCCGAACGCCTTACCGGAAAAAGCCGCCAAAAGCGCCCTGATGCGTTTTCTGGCGCACTTCAATGATGTCCTGATTTATATCCTGCTCGCGGCTGCCATCGTCACCGGTGCCATGGGACACTGGGTGGACACGCTGGTGATTTTGGGCGTGGCCGTCATCAATGCGCTGATCGGTTTTTTGCAGGAAAACAGCGCTGAGAAATCGCTGAAAAGCATTCAGAATATGCTGTCAAGTCAGGCAGTTGTCATGCGTGACGGACAGATACAAACCATCAATGCCGACCAGCTGGTGCCCGGTGATATCGTGCAGTTGCGCCCGGGAGATAAAATCCCGGCGGACTTGCGCATTGTCAGCGCGCATAACCTGCAGGTCGAAGAAGCCATTCTGACCGGTGAATCCACCGTGGTGGTGAAAAACGCACAGGTCATTGACGATGAAGTCATGATCGGCGACCGCCACAACCTGCTGTTCTCCGGCACCATGATCAGTGGCGGCACCGCAACCGGTGTGGTTTATGCCACAGGTAAAGACACCGAACTGGGTCACATCAACCAGATGATGTCGTCGATTACGCCGCAGCGCACCCCGCTGTTGCAGCAAATCGACAAACTGGGCAAAGGCATTTTCGCCCTGATTCTGCTGATGATGGCGTTCCTGTTTGTCTTCGCCTTTATCCTGCGCGATATGCCATTGGGCGAACTGCTGTTGTCGCTGATTAGCCTGGCCGTGGCTTCGGTTCCCGAAGGTTTACCGGCGATTATCTCGATTATTCTCTCCCTTGGCGTGCAGTCGATGGCGCGTAATCACGCCATTATCCGCAAGCTGCCGACAGTCGAAACACTCGGCTCCATGACGGTTATCTGCTCGGATAAAACCGGCACGCTGACCATGAATGAAATGACTGTGAAAGCCGTCATTCTGGCAGACCGCGCTTATCAGGTTGAAGGCGAAAGCTATCAGCCTAAAGGCCGGATTGTTGACGCACAAACCCGGCAACAGATTGATGTCACTCATACACCGGTGCTCAATACCTTCATCACTACAGTTGATTTATGCAACGACAGCCAACTGATGCAGGACGATAAAGGCCACTGGGGCATTACCGGCGGGCCGACTTCCGGCGCACTGAAAGTGCTGGCGGCGAAATCAAACCTGAATACCGGCAAAGTCGAGCCGCTGGATAAAATCCCGTTCGATTCCAAACACAAATACATGTCGACACTGCAACGCATCAACGGCAAAACCCGGTTGTTCGTGACCGGCGCACCGGACGTACTGTTCTCTTTAGCCTCGTTTGAACTGACCGAAAACGGCGTGCAGCCTTTCCGCCGGGAATACTGGGAAGAAGAGATGGCGCGCTATGCCCGTCAGGGTCTGCGCATGGTCGCTGCGGCATTGAAAGATGAGCCGGAAATCGGTGGCGACCTGAACCATAGCCATCTGCAACAGGGTCTGATTTTTGTCGGTATCGCTGGCATGATGGATCCCCCTCGCCCGGAAGCCATTGATGCGATTGCCCAGTGTCAGCAGGCCGGGATCCGCGTGAAGATGATCACCGGCGACCATCAGGAAACCGCGATGGCCATCGGCAAAATGTTAGGGATTGGCAACAGCAGTGATTCCATCACCGGTTACCAGCTCGAGCATATGGATGATGCAGAACTGGCCGCTGCCGCCAGCCAGTATGATATTTTCGCCCGTACCAGTCCCGAGCATAAATTACGGCTGGTAAAAGCGTTACAGGATGACGGTGAAGTGGTCGGAATGACCGGTGACGGTGTCAACGATGCGCCCGCGTTGAAACAGGCTGACGTCGGTATCGCGATGGGGATCAAAGGCACCGAAGTTACCAAAGAAGCCGCTGACATGGTGCTGACCGATGACAACTTCGCGACCATCGCCAGCGCGGTCAGGGAAGGTCGTCGCGTTTACGACAACCTGAAGAAAACCATTCTGTTTATTCTGCCGACTAACCTCGCGCAGGGACTACTGATTATCCTGGCCATTCTGGCCGGGGCAGTCATCCCGCTAACGCCGGTTCAGATCTTGTGGATGAACATGGCGACGTCGACCACGCTGTCCTTCGGTCTGGCCTTTGAGCCGGGTGAGAAAGGCATGATGAGGCGCCGTCCGCGCGCGCCGGGTCAGCACGTTCTCGACCTGCATGCTGTCTGGCGTATCGCCTTCGTGGGTATTCTGATTGCCTGCAGTGCCTTTGTGCTGGAAGCCTGGATGCAACCGCGTGGTTACAGCAGCGATTTGATCCGTACCGTGCTGTTACAGACGCTGGTCACCGCGCAGTGGGTGTATATGTTTAACTGCCGCGTAATGGACCGTTTCCCGCTGACGCGCGAAGTGTTCGTCAACAAAGGGTTATGGATTGTTTCCGGTGTCTTACTGCTCCTGCAACTGGCGTTGATTTATCTGCCAGTCATGAACCAGTTGTTTGGCACCGTGCCGATGCCACTGAAATTCTGGGGGATCACGCTGGTGGTTGGCGCGATGATCTTCGTGATCGTCGAAATCGAGAAATGGCTGGTTAACCGCTTCATCCGCAAGAAAGTCTGACGATTTATGCTTATGCCGGGTTACCTTGTGTAACCTGGCTTTTTCACATAAAAAACGTCACAATTCTGAAACTTTAGTCTTTTCCCCGCTCAATTCGTCTCAAAGATCTCACAAAACGTCCCAAAGCCCATTCTGCTGATTTACATCAATTCTTTACCGCCTTATTACTCTCTCCAGGGGCATCCCTTCTCACAGCAATGTTAGTTTTGCCAGCGTCCGGCAACTTTTACGGGAATGCCCCATCGCTATACGATCAGTTTTATAAAAACGAGCTCTCTGGCTGTACCGCAGTCAAACAAAGGCCAACAAACAGGTAACACACAATGTCATCGCTCATTGTAGATAAGTGCTATTACACACAGCTGGCATTGCATTCGCTATTGCAATTAAACGGACAACATCCGAAAGATATTCTTTCGCTTAAGGACATCGACGAACTGCAAGCGACGTGCAATTCCCTGACGCCTGAAATCATCTTCGTGAATGAAGATTGCTTTACGTCTGATGCGCAATCAGGTCACGTTCTGCGGGAGGTGATCGACGCGCATCCCGGTACGCTTTTTTTTGTTTTCATTTCCAAGGAAAACCTGAATTATCAGAACTATGTGCCGATCCGTAAAAACATCATTATTTTGTCAAAATCCATCCGGACAGCCACTATTTATCAGTTGATTGCCCATAACCTGCTGCTGGCGCGCTCGGCAGAAACGGAACAACCGCTGGATCTCACGCCGGTCAGCCTGAGCCGGACTGAATCCAGTATTCTGAAAATGTGGATGTCGGGGCTGAACACGCAAAACATTTCTCAGCACCTGAATATCAAGCAAAAAACGGTGGCGTCACACAAAGGCAATATCAAGCGCAAAGTAAAAACTCAGAATAAACAGGCTATTTATCATGTTGTTAAACTCACCGACATTCTGACATCCGGGATGTTTGTCGGGCGTACTCAGCCACTGCGCCCGGACCGCGAAACGGATGAATTCACCATTCCGTTCGGCTGATTTCTCCGCCACCTGCCGCCCGCCAGCAACATTCTTGCCTTACTGTGAACCTGATGGTTGGGAACCCGACTGAAACACGCTAAACTTCGCAGTCGGAACCCTTATCAGTCATGCCGCAATCAGGCGGGGCTGGCTTTAATTTGCCGCAGCGCCTGCCCTTCGCAGACAGCGCGCGGCCCGCAGAGAAAGAGGCTCAAAACAACGTGGCTCAATACGTATATTCCATGCATCGTCTCGGCAAAGTTGTTCCGCCGAAGCGTCATATTCTTAAGAACATCTCCCTGAGTTTCTTCCCTGGCGCCAAAATCGGTGTTCTGGGTCTGAACGGTTCAGGTAAATCCACGCTGCTGCGCATCATGGCCGGGATCGATACTGACATCGAAGGTGAAGCACGTCCGCAGCCAGATCTGAAAATCGGTTATCTGCCGCAGGAACCGCAACTGAACATGGAACACACCGTGCGTGAGTCCGTGGAAGAAGCCGTTTCTGAAGTCGTTGGCGCGTTAAAACGTCTCGATGAAGTGTATGCGCTGTACGCCGAACCGGACGCTGATTTCGACAAACTGGCGGCCGAACAGGGCAAGCTGGAAGAAATCATTCAGGCACATGATGGCCATAACCTGAACAGCCAGCTCGAACGTGCCGCCGATGCGCTGCGTCTGCCGGACTGGGATGCGAAAGTGGCAAACCTGTCCGGTGGTGAACGCCGCCGTGTGGCACTTTGCCGCCTGCTGCTCGAAAAGCCGGACATGCTGCTGCTCGACGAACCGACCAACCACCTGGATGCCGAATCCGTGGCATGGCTGGAACGCTTCCTGCATGACTTCGAAGGCACCGTTGTGGCGATTACCCATGACCGTTACTTCCTCGATAACGTGGCAGGCTGGATCCTGGAACTTGACCGCGGTGAAGGTATTCCGTGGGAAGGTAACTACTCCACCTGGCTGGAACAAAAAGATGCTCGTCTGGCGCAGGAAGCGTCTTCTGAAGCGGCCCGTCGTAAGTCTATTGAGAAAGAGCTGGAGTGGGTTCGTCAGGGCGCGAAAGGCCGTCAGTCTAAAGGCAAGGCACGTCTGGCACGCTTTGAAGAGCTGAATAACACCGAATACCAGAAACGTAACGAAACCAACGAACTGTTCATTCCACCGGGTCCGCGCCTGGGCGACAAAGTTGTCGACGTGAAAAACCTGAGCAAGTCTTACGGTGATCGCGTTCTGATCGACGACCTGTCCTTCTCCGTGCCGAAAGGCGCAATCGTCGGCATTATCGGCCCGAATGGTGCCGGTAAATCCACGCTGTTCCGTATGATGTCAGGTCAGGAAGAAGCGAACGGCGGCACCATCGAGCTGGGTGACACCGTGAAACTGGCCTCTGTGGATCAGTTCCGTGATTCCATGGATAACAGCAAAACCGTATGGGAAGAAGTGTCCGGTGGTCAGGACATCATGCGCATCGGCACCACTGAAATGCCAAGCCGCGCCTATGTGGGCCGCTTCAACTTCAAAGGTGTTGATCAGGGCAAACGCGTTGGCGAGTTGTCCGGTGGTGAACGTGGTCGTCTGCATCTGGCAAAACTGTTGCAGGTTGGCGGTAACATGTTGCTGCTCGATGAACCGACCAATGACCTCGACATCGAAACCTTGCGCGCACTGGAAAACGCCTTGCTGGAGTTCCCTGGCTGCGCGATGGTCATTTCCCATGACCGCTGGTTCCTCGACCGTATCGCGACGCACATCCTCGATTATCAGGATGAAGGTAAAGTCGAATTCTTCGAAGGTAACTTCACCGAATACGAAGAATACAAAAAACGTACTTTAGGTGCTGAAGCGTTAGAACCGAAGCGCATCAAGTACAAAAAGATGATCAAGTAATCGTCTTTCGCCTGAATATAAGGCCCGGAAACGGGCCTTTTTTATGCCTCCAATTCACTGAAATCTAGCCTGCCAGCGCCTCGCTGTAACTCTTCGCAAAGCCATATTCTTCCAGCATAAACTCAATAAAACAGGCCAGTGCCGGAGAATTCAGTTTTCGTCCCGGATAGACCAGATACAGATCATTCCCTTCCGCTTCCCATTCCGGTAAGACGCGCACCAGTGTGCCTTTCGCCACTTCGTCATGGCATAAAAATGCCGGTAACAGCGTGATACCTGCGCCTGCCAGCGCGCATTCCCGCGCATACAACAAATTGTCGGTGGTATGCGCCGCAGGCAGCAGCCAGCGGTGCCAGGTGTCGCCGCGATGTAGCACCCATTCCGACCACGCCCGGTGCGCGATACAGTGATGCGACGCCAGTTGCTGCGGCGAATCCAGCGACGGGTGCTGCGCCAGATACGCCGGCGAAGCCAGCAGGTAACGCGGGCTGTGCCCCAGTTCGCGGCCAATCAGCGAGGAATCCTGTGGTTTACCCGTACGCAGCGCGATATCAAACCCTTCCTGCACCAGATCGACCAGCGCATCGGAAACGGAGACTTCCAACGACACATCGGGATAACGCTTCTGAAACTCAACGTTCATGCGCGCCAGCAACGTCGCGCCGAGCCCCGCCGGACTGGTGATCCGCAGCCGTCCGCTCGGGTTATCGCGTAAACGGCGGATGGCCAGTTCTGCCCGTTCGCTGGCCTGCATCATCTCCTGACAGTGGATCAGGTAGCGTTCACCGGCGAACGTCAGATTAAGCTGTCGCGTCGTGCGGTTCAGCAATCGCAGGCCGACGGACTTCTCCAGCTGGCTGATGCGATGACTGACACTCGATTTGGGCAATCCTGCGCGGCTTGCGGCCTGTGTGAAGCTGCCACACTCCGCCACCAGCGCAAACAGTGCCATATCCTGCAACTGCTTAAACATGATTGTTCACCTCAGACGAACACTTTGTTAGTTATTGTCCATCTTATCAGCTTCCCGCCGGAGGACTAGACTGTCTCTATACCTAACGGAGAGAGAGAACATGACAATCAAAGCTATTGCCGTAAACCCGAAAGATCCGGCCCATTTTATTGCTGTTGAATTGCCACAACCCGTCGCGAAGGATTACGACCTGCTGGTGGAAGTGAAAGCCGTGTCGATCAATCCGGTCGATACCAAAGTGCATAAAGGCGTGCAAAAAAGCGGTCTGGACGCGCCAAAAGTGCTGGGCTGGGATGCCAGCGGCATCGTCAAATCCGTCGGCAGCGCAGTGAAAAACTTCAAAGCCGGTGATGAAGTCTGGTACGCCGGGGATATCACCCGCTCCGGCAGCAACGCGACAGAACAACTGATCGACTCACGTATTGTGTCCGTCAAACCGCAAAGCCTGAACTGGGCTGAAGCCGCTGCCATGCCGTTAACCACGCTGACCGCCTGGGAAGCACTGTTCGAGCACCTTAAAATCCAGGACGCGTCTGCCGATAAAACCCTGCTGATCATCGGCGGGGCCGGTGGCGTGGGTTCGCTTGCGATCCCGTTCGCGTCACTGCGCAGCAAAGTGAAAGTTATTGCCACTGCTTCGCGTCCGGAATCCGCACAATGGTGTCTGGATCGCGGTGCGGATCTGACCGTGAACTATAAAGATCTGAAAGGTGAACTGGCCAAACACGACATCAGACAGGTGGATTTCATTCTGTGCCTGAATGACACTGACGGTCACTGGGAAGCGATCTCTGATCTGATCGCACCGATGGGTCACATCTGTACCATCGTTGAAAATGAACATCCGCTGGATATGAATAAACTGAAGCTGAAAAGTGCCGCACTGCACTGGGAACTGATGTACACCCGCAGCATGTTTACCACGCCGGATATTGCCGAACAGGGCGAAATTCTTAAGCAGGTCGCGGCGCTGGTTGATGAAGGCAAAGTACAAACCACACTGAGTGAAACCCTTTCTGGCCTGACAGTGGAAAGCATCGAAGCCGCCCACGCCAAAGTGCTCGACGGCCATATGCAAGGTAAAGTCGTCGTCGCCTTCTAAGCACGATGCCGCTTTAAAAGAAAAGCCCCGTCACTTTCATGGCGGGGCTTTTTCATTCACGTATGTCCCCTATTCGCCATCGTCCACTTTTTGCCATTTGGCATCGGGGTCAAACGCCGTGATCGCTTTTGCCGCAGCGTCGGTATGCTCGCCTAAATCCTGCTGATATACCTCGCCCTGCTGATTGATCATAAAACTGGTTACGCCGGTATGGCCGTAAACCGCCGGCCAGGCGATCAGCGCAAAACCTTTGGTCATCTTGCCATTTTCGATGTAACTGTACGCTCCGCCGCTGGCGTTTGCGCCCTGCGCGGTGAGGATGCGGTAAAAGTAGCCGTGATAATCCGATCCCGGCTGATCATTGCCAAAGGCCGGACCTAACGGGCTGGGCGCTTCGCCCTGTTTCACCGGCCAGTACAGGCCGTCATGCTGGCCTTCCGTGCTGATAAAGCGCTGAGCATATTGCCCGGCAATCTGCTGATATTCGTGCTGCGCATCGGCGTAAGCGGAAACCGCCTGAATGGCGGAAAGCTCATTGCGGCCAATAGCACGGGTTTCGATTTCGGCGGCACCGGCGGCCATATCAAATGACCAGCCCTGCGCCGTGTGTTTCATCGGGATCGGCAACTGCCAGTTTTCCGGCCCGACATTCAGGTGTGCGGTGTCGCCGTGTTCTGCGATTTTATGGCTGATATGCCAGTCACGCAGAAAACGCGCCACCTCATCCGGATCCACCTCTTTTGGCGGCAGATACTCCTGCCAGTTATTCCCGAGAAGCTTTTGCATAGACGCATCATCGTGCGCTTCAATGGCTTTTACCAGTGCCTGCGCGGCAAGTTCCGGGGTGGTGAACGTCTGCTGTGCGAAACCGGTTAAAGGCAGCAACATCAGACCTGTGGAAATTAAAAAATTACGCAATCTCTTCATGACTTTTCCTCGTCAGTCTAGCGACGGTGCAAATGAGCTGGCTCTGTATTGGCAGGGCGTGACTGCTGGAAGTTCCGCATATGCTCGCGGCTCTGATTACCCCGCGATTGCTGCTGTTGCCACGACGGCCCGCGGCTGGAGTTACCGCTGAATGCCGTGCTGCGTGATGCATTAAGATTCTGCCGCTGATGCTGGTTGATTTGCTGTACTGGCTGGCGCTTAGCATTGTGTTGAGACAGTGGCTGGTGCTGCGGCACCTGACGACTGGCCGGATTATGCATACCGGCAGCCGGTGCTGAATGCGGCAGGTTTCGCTGCTGGGTATGCCCCTGTGTCTGCAGCGTATTCTGATGCTGATTCATCACCGATGCCGCCTGTTGACGGCGCTGATCCAGATTTTGATTCTGCACACCGCCGTTGTTACGCCCGACCGCGTTGTTGTCGAAACCACGATAGTTATTACGCTGCGCCGCCTTGCTCAGCACCTGGTTTTGTGTCGCACCGTTCAGGTTTGCGCCGTGATTTGGCAGCCCTGCGTTGTAGGTCGGATTGTGCTGCCAGCCCGTGGTATTCGCATTTCCAGCAGGGTTGATCCCATTATTGTTGCCCGAGATACGGTTGTAATTGTTGACGTTCACATTGACATAATTGTTCTGCGAACCACCGTGATGATCATAATCATCGTGATGATGATCATCATCGTCCCAGTCAATACTACCGAAAATGGCATAAGTCGCTGCCACACCGACACCAAACCCGATGCCAGACGCCACACCGTTAACAAACTGCTGTCCCGGAGGAGGTGGCAGATACACCGGCGGATAGGCTGGTGTCGGCCATGCGCCATACACCACATTCGGGTTGTAGCTCGGTACGTAAACAACCTGAGGATCCGCTGGCTCAATCACGATGGTTTGCTGCGCAGGCGCACTTTTCACCACAGTGGTTGAGCTGCTTTGTGCCGCCGGTTTAGGTTTGACTGTCACGGTCTGCTGCGGCGTGCTTTTCAGTGCCCCGCTGCTTTGTGCCACCTGACGGAATTTCTGCACGGTATTCATCACGTCGTCCGGTTGTGCCAGAAACGCGTTACCCAGATTCTGCACCCATGCCGGATCTTCTCCCATCAGCGCCAGCAATTGCGGGAAAGCCACCAGCGATTTCACACTCGGATCCCACGGCTCATTCGCCACCTGAGCGACGGCAGCGTCGCCCTGGTTTTGCGGATGGTCGCGTGACCATTGTACTGCCTGAATCACGTTAGTGGGATAAGTCGATGCCATGAGTACCTGTGAAAGCAGGCTGTCAGGATAAAGCGCAACAGGAGCCACCCACTGGTCGAGCTGAGCTTGTGTAAATGCCGCAGGTGCAACGGGTGCAGGAACCGGGGCTGCTGGCGGAGGAACGGCGGCTGATGCAGGCGGAGGCGCAGTCTGCGCCGTGGTTTCGGCCTGACTGCTGACCGGAAGCCAGCCTTGTATAAACATCACACTGGCCAGAGCAAATGCCCCTGCGCCGCACAATACTGCGATACCCCAGGGCTTGAATGATAAATTCATTCGGATCACCTTAGAAAGCCTCAGCGGGAATGAGAGGCAGATTGAATGAGTATAATCGGATAAATAAAACTCAACGGCCGCCACTGTATTTTTATTTCATGTCAGGGATTTACGCATAAAATGCGCAATAAAAAGCCTTAAAAAAAGCACACACACAATCCAATGAATAATAAGGATATTTAATTTTACAGTGTTACAAACTGAATTAATAAAATGACCAGAAAAGATAATCAGATCAATTAATTAATAATTGTGAGAGATAAATAATATATAAAATATTCATAGTGTGAATAATAAAAAAGCGCGTATTCCGGAGAACACACGCTTTCTTATTGCTGCTTGTTGATCAGCTCACAGGCGGCTCATTCAGCCGGCTGGTATCTGCTGCCAGCATATTCTGCACCAGCTCCACACATTCGAGAAAACGCTGGTCATAATCCGATGATTCAACGTGAACATAATCGACGTTGTTCTGTTTCAGCATGTCGATCAGCAGGTTCTGGAAAGACATCCGGTCAGACGTACTTCCCAGACTACGCAGGCCATCAGCGACCCACGGTGTATTGTTTTCAAGCAAGATAACCAGATCAAACCGGTATTCATCCATCAGCGCCTGCACGAACGGATGCTCACGCCCTTCATATTTTTTGCAGAAGGCCTGCGTGGTCAGAAAATCGGTATCAATAAACGCCACTTTATTGGCATATTTCACCGCGAAATCAATGTACTGCGCCTGACCGAGCGCGATTTTATCGTAATCTGAATATTGCAGCGCCATTTCGTCGCCACCAAGATGCGAGAAAACATAATCGCGGCCATATTCCCAGGCGCTGGTAGTGTTGAAGATATTGGCTAACTTGTTGACCAGCGTGGATTTTCCGCTGGATTCGCCACCTAAAATCGCCACGGTACGCACGAAGAACGGCTTCACTTCTGTCGGAATATAATCCCAGTAACGGAACGGATCCTGACGGATCTGGCGGCCACTGATATTCATAAAGGAGCGTTTCGGGTCAATCAGCACCGTTTCAATACCCAGATGTTCACGGTACTGCGGCGCATCAGCTTCTTCGCTGGAATAAATGGTATTGGGTTCAATGCCTTTCTGGCTCATGAACTCTTTAATGCCACGGCCCCAGACGTCCCAGCCGTGCGGATACGGCTCCATCCCCTCTTCGTTAAAGGCATGAATGCGGATGTTTTTCTGGTATTTGAAGGTCTGTAATAACCAGCGCAGGCGGTCGCTGACTGTAGGCTGCTGAGACATCGAACTGTTCTCAAACAGCTCGCGATCACGCGGCTCGTCATAGCCCATGATGATATGCAGTTCATCAACCTGACTGCAGGCGCGCTGGATCAGATAGATATGGCCGGTGTGCAGCGGATAAAACTTACCGAACACCACGCCGATATTCTTCTCGCGACGGGGAAACTCAAGATCCAGAAAGCGGTGCAACGCCTCGAGCTTTTGGGCGCTGGGACTTTTTATCTTTGCATTCAACAACTGGCTGAGATAACCCTTGGTCATCCCGCTGGCTTCGGCCACCTGTTGCAGCGTGCGTCCCTGTTGTTTTATCGCGGTTTTTAGATAGTCGAACTGTGACATGCCTTGTCCTCAGGTTTTTTTTACTAAACAAAAAATAGCACAAAGGCACTGAGCTGCGACAGCGGTTAACCGTTACAAATCGTCGAGGATCGCCAGCGCATCAGCCAGTTTTTTGACGCCAAACACCTGCATACCGGCGGGCACTTTTTTTGGCACGTTGGCATGCGGCACAATGGCGCGTTTAAAACCGTGCTTCGCCGCTTCGGTGATCCGCTCCTGACCGCTCGGTACCGGGCGAATTTCCCCCGCCAGCCCGACTTCGCCGAACACCACTAAATCCTGCGGCAGCGGACGGTCACGCAGGCTGGACACCAGCGACATCAGCAGCGCCAGGTCAGCACTGGTTTCGGTGACTTTCACGCCGCCGACCACGTTAACAAACACATCCTGATCCGCCATCTGCAAGCCGCCATGACGGTGCAGCACGGCCAGTAATATCGCCAGACGATTTTGCTCCAGACCGACCGCCACACGACGCGGATTGCCCATCATCGACTGATCGACCAGCGCCTGAACCTCAACCAGCAACGGACGCGTCCCTTCCCACAACACCATCACGGAACTGCCGGAGGTGATTTCATCGCCACGGCTGAGGAAAATCGCCGACGGGTTGCTGACTTCACGCAATCCCTGCTCGGTCATGGCAAATACGCCCAGTTCGTTCACGGCACCAAAGCGGTTTTTGTGGCTGCGCAGCGTACGGAAACGCGAATCAGCATCGCCGTCGAGCAGCACGGAACAGTCGATACAGTGCTCGAGCACTTTCGGCCCCGCCAGTGAACCGTCTTTAGTGACATGGCCGACCATGACGATCGCCACGCCGCGCGTTTTAGCGAAACGGGTGAGGTAAGCCGCCGTTTCACGCACCTGCGCAACCGTCCCCGGCGACGACTGGATATCCGCCATGTGCATCACCTGAATGGAGTCGATCACCATTAGTTTCGGCTGTTCTTTATCCGCTATTTCGCAAATCTGTTCGATGCTGGTTTCCGACAACATATTCATGTTAGCCGTCGGCAGACCCAGACGGTGTGCACGCATCGCCACCTGCTGCAAAGATTCTTCCCCGGTGACGTACAGGGTTTTCATGTTTTCGCTGAGATGACACAGAATTTGCAGCAGCAGCGTACTTTTACCTGCGCCGGGGTTACCACCAATCAGAATCGCACTGCCCGGCACTACGCCGCCGCCTAATACACGGTCAAACTCTTTAAAACCGGTGCTGAAACGCGGAAGTTCATCAAGGCTGATATCAGAAAGTTTCTGTACGCGGCTGACGCCCGCATCACCGGCGTAACCGGTGAGACGTTCATTACGCGCTACAGTCGGAGAAGCGGCCAAACGGATTTCAGTAATGCTGTTCCAGGCCTGACAGGCACTACACTGCCCTTGCCAGCGCGGATAGTCTGCGCCACATTCATTACACACAAATGCACGTTTTGCTGCTTTTGCCACAACTTACCTCTTTGTATTGATTAAGACTGACTACCACTTAAAATGCAGAGAACGCCAAGAAGATCGGCATGACGGATGCATACTGCGGCCTGTTCGTAGACTTTCGGTTTGGCGTGATAAGCAATGCCCATGCCCGCTACCGCCATCATTTTCAGGTCATTCGCGCCGTCGCCGATAGCGACGGTTTGCTCATGGGAAATACCCAGTTTTTCCGCCAGTTTCAGCAGGGTATCTGCTTTATATTGCGCATCGACGATTGGCCCGATCACACGGCCGGTCAGTTTACCTTCACGGATTTCCAGCTCGTTCGCGGCCACGTCGACCAGATTCAGCTGATCACGCAGGTATTCGGCATAATACGTAAAACCACCGGAAGCAATCGCCACATGCCAGCCCGCTTCCTGCAGACGCTGAACCATGACGGTCAGGCCCGGCATCAGCGGCAGGGTTTCACGCACCTGCTGGAGAATGCTGGCATCCGCATCTTTCAGTGTCGCGACACGCTGACGCAGACTCGCGGCGAAATCCAGTTCGCCGCGCATGGCGCGCTCAGTGACTTCAGCCACCTGCTCACCGACGCCAGCCAGTTTGGCAATTTCATCGATGCATTCAATCTCAATCGCGGTAGAATCCATGTCCATAACCAGCAGGCCCGGCGCACGCAGATACGGCACTTTCCCCAGCTGAGCAACATCAAATTCAAAGGATTCGGCGAGAAGCTGTACATCAGCGGTGAGTGAACCGGCCAGACGCACAACTTGATAACCTTCGACTGCCCAGGCGCTCACAATCACCAACGCGCGGCCTAACCGGCGCTGGAACAGCGTAATACTCTTCTTATCGAGTTTTCTTCCATAAAGGAGCCATCCGGTATGCCCCGCCCGGTAATCCAGCGGCATGACTTCGTCACCGCTCAGTGAAAGGGGAAGTCCCGGCCATTGGTGGATCTCCGCAGGAAGATCGCAATAGGTCAGACTGTTTGGCATGATGGCTCCTGTAGGGCGTTATGGCATTAAGAAAAACAAATATCACGATTTACCCAAAATCATTCAGTTGACTCAAGGCAGCAACTGAATGCACCTCCGGGAACTGACACGGGTCAGTGACCGGTATAAATGAAAGCAGCAGCTTGAAGGATGCCGGGTAAAAACTGGCATCAAGCTACCTTATCGTAGCGGCTTCTGGCAACATAAAGTCATCGAAATACGCAAGGAAACAGAATGGCCAAGGCCAAACTTAAATTTCGCCTGCACAGAGCAGCTATCGTATTGATAAGTCTGGCATTATTAGTCATCCTGATGCAAGGCGCATCCTATTTCAGTCTGGGACACCAACTGGCCCGTTCAACGCAGGTGGAACAGCTTGCTCAGACGCTCGCCAGACAGGTGGCGTTTTCCCTCGCGCCACTGATGGACAGCGACAATGATGGCGCTGATATCGCACAAATTTCCACTATTTTGAGTCAGCTTACCGATAGCAGTCGCATTCTTGACGCCAGTGTTTATGAGTCCGACGGTTCTCTGGTGGCGCATGCCGGTGAACAGGTGCCGGTTCGCGACCGTTTGTCGCTGGATGGCAAACGTGCGGGCAGCTACTTCAATCATCAGATTGTGGTGCCGATCGAAGATAAAAACGGTCCGAGCGGATTTTTACGCATTACGCTGGATACGCACGTGCTGGCGACAGAATCCAAACAGGTGGATAACACCACCAACCTGCTGCGTCTGATGATGCTCGCCGCGCTGGGCGTCGGTATTATTCTGGCCCGCACCCTGTTGCAAGGCCGCCGTTCGCGCTGGCAGCAATCTCCGTTCCTGCTGACCGCCAGCAAACCGGTGAAAGAAGATGATGAACAGGAAGAAGAGCCGGATGAATTCGGCCCGCCGCCGGTGCTGAACATTCCCGAGCCGGAATCTGAGGTCGCGCCGGCAAAACCTGCCACCGAAGCGCAAACGAAAGAAGCCGCACAAGCCGCTTACCGCAGCCTGAAACGCAGCAGACCGAAGTGATTCAGGCCAGCCGCTGAATAATTGATGTTAACCCTTCCACCTGCGCCAGCATTCCGCTGGCCAGTTGGCGAAATTCAGGACTGATTGCCATATCGTTTTCTACCTTCCGCCAGAACTCACCCGCCCAATCCTGTGCATTCAACCACTTTTCTTTAGACACTAAAGGGTCGGGCGTTAAGGGTAAGGTTTCACGCCGCATGGTACCGGCGTTGGTCGGTGCAAAAGCCATCGGCAGCATGTCATACACAGGCGATATCGAAAGAGCCTGCTTTAAAGGGTCAATGGCAGGATCGATAAATGACAGATTTCCCTGGTGCATATCGCTGTTGGCGATCAGTTTTCCGAAGGCATAAATCTGCTCAATTTTGTCGACTGTAGCGGCTGTAATGACCTTGCTTTGGCGTAACCGCTGCGCGGTCAAAAACCAGTTGCTGTTTCCTCCGCCAAACTCAGCAGAGACGGCCTCAAGGGAAACCAGCCCGCGACGCCCGCACTCACCTGTCCGGTCAAATCTTTCGACCTCAAGGAAAACCTCGCCCTTTCTGCCGGTAAAAATTTCGGCTGTTGCCGCCGGAATGCCAGCCTCCTGCAAAACGCTTAACGCATGAGCTTCAGAGCGCAGTAAATCGCCCCAGCGGGAGGCGTTTTCATTGACAGCCGGAGGCGAAAATTTAACTAGAACCTGAGAGGCGTCCCGGCCTGCATGTTCTGCATAGCAGCTGAATTTAGGCTGCTCGCCTCCCGCAGATGATCCGACTTCCTCCCCTGCCAGACTTCTCTGTGCCAGCCGTTCATACACCTGAATTTTGTCTTCACGGGGAACGGGAATATCTTCAGGTTTATGAAACCATCGCTGATAGGCCATTTCTCCAATGACAAAATTCCCGACCGTTTCATCCCCCGCTCTTGCGAGAGCCACCAGCGTCTGGGATTCGGTCCACCTTTTAATGTCATCCGGAAAATGCAGGGCAGCGTTAATATCACGTCCCCACGCCCGACCTAAAAAACCCTGAGGCCGCATATCGGTGATAAACCACGGCAGACCGTCGTAAATCAGCGACTGGCCGCTGACAACTTCCACTGCACAACTTTCACCCGGCCAGATGGAATATAGCGTCCCGACCTTTTCGGCATTTCCTGCCTCATTAATTTGGTAAAGCGGGAAGCTCCATTGGCCTTCCAGCGGACGCGGCAGAATATAACGGGTCGAGCGGCTTTGCCCGATTTTGACGATCTCAGGAATTTTAGTCAGCCGCCTTGAGAGCGTTGACTGGGTGATGTGCAGTTGCTCCGTGATCTCTTTTGCCGTCAGACTGCCCTGACGCAGTAAATCTACAAGTTCAGACATGAGCGGCTCAGTGATGAATAGGAAAATGCATAGCTAATAGCATAGATAAAAAATGAAAATAAATCGATATATCCTGAAGATATAAATATGAATACGCAAAAAAATACGAAAAAACGCATAGCAAAACGGGCGCCATCCGGCGCCGTTTTAGTGACTGCAATATTTGCAGAATTTATTCTTTGTCGCCCAGCAGAACGGATTCCAGCGCGATTTCGATCATGTCGTTGAAGGTTGTCTGACGTTCAGCGGCAGTGGTTTGCTCATGCGTACGGATATGGTCGGAAACGGTACAGATGGTCAGTGCTTTCGCACCGAATTCTGCAGCCACGCCGTAGATACCAGCGGCTTCCATTTCCACACCCAGAATGCCGTATTTTTCCATCACGTCGAACATTTGCGGGTCCGGCGTGTAGAACAGGTCAGCGGAGAAGATGTTACCCACGCGGGCATTGATGCCTTTGGCTTTCGCCGCGTCAGCCGCGTTACGCACCATGTCGTAATCGGCAATAGCCGCGTAATCGTGATCTTTAAAACGCATGCGGTTCACTTTGGAATCGGTACAGGCACCCATGCCGATCACGATGTCGCGCAGTTTGATGTCGGCACGCACAGCACCACAAGAACCCACGCGGATGATTTTTTTCACGCCGAATTCAGTGATCAGCTCTTTGGCATAAATTGAGCAGGAAGGAATGCCCATGCCGTGGCCCATCACGGAGATTTTGCGGCCTTTATAGGTGCCGGTGAAACCCAACATGCCACGCACGTCGTTCACCTGCTTAACATCCTGAAGGAAAGTTTCCGCGATGTGCTTGGCGCGAAGCGGATCGCCCGGCATCAGCACGACGTCAGCGAAGTCGCCCATTTCAGCATTAATGTGTGGAGTTGCCATCTTCTTATTCCTTAATCAGCGAGGTGTCATATTCATTATAAAAAACGCGGCCAGTATAAGAGACTGGCCGCGTAAGAAAAGTATCAGAGCATGGATTTGCCGTAATCCATCGGTGACAGGTCGAAGTATTTAGCGACTGTCTGGCCGATGTCCGCGAAGGTTTCACGGTGACCTAATGAACCTGGTTTTACTTTCGGGCCATAGATTAAGACCGGGATGTGCTCACGGGTATGGTCGGTGCCGCGCCAGGTCGGGTCACAACCGTGGTCAGCGGTGAAGATGATGATGTCATCTTCTTTCACCAGTTCCAGCAATTCCGGCATACGGCGGTCAAACAGTTCCAGCGCGGCAGCGTAGCCTGGTACGTCACGGCGGTGGCCGTAAGAGGAGTCGAAATCAACAAAGTTGGTGAAGACGATGGTCTTGTCACCCGCTTCTTTCATCTCTTTGATCGTCGCGTCAAACAACGCATCCAGGCCGGTAGCTTTCACTTTTTTAGTGATACCAACCTGCGCGTAGATGTCAGCGATTTTACCGACAGACACCACATGGCCGTCTTTCTCATCCACCAGCTTTTTCAGGATGGTCGGAGCCGGTGGTTCAACCGCTAAATCATGACGGTTACCGGTACGTTCGAAGTGACCGGCTTTGTCACCGATGAACGGACGGGCAATCACGCGACCAATATTGTAGCCACCTTCAGTCAGCTCTTCACGGGCGATTTCACACAGTTCATACAGGCGATCCAGCCCGAAAGTTTCCTCGTGACAGGCAATCTGGAAGACGGAGTCGGCTGAGGTGTAGAAAATCGGCTTGCCGGTTTTCATGTGCTCTTCGCCCAAATCATCCAGTACCACGGTACCGGAAGAATGGCAGTTGCCGAGATAACCCGGCAGATTAGCGCGCTCAACCAGTTTATCCAGCAGTTCCTGCGGGAAGCTGTTGGTCGTGTCACTGAAGTAGCCCCAGTCAAACAGAACCGGCACACCGGCGATTTCCCAGTGGCCTGATGGGGTGTCCTTACCGGAAGACAGTTCGCTGGCATAAGCATACGCCCCGGTAATTTCAGCATTACCGTCCATGCCGTCAGGAATTTTACCGGTAGATTCTTCCGCAGCTTTCGCCAGCCCCAGACGGGTCAGGTTAGGCAGATTCAGAGGGCCTTTGCGGCCTTTGTCCGCATCGCCACGCGCACAGGCAGCTGCGATATGGCCCAGCGTGTCAGAACCGGCATCGCCAAAGCGCTCGGCATCTTCACTGGCACCGATACCGAATGAGTCTAACACCATGATAAATGTACGTTTCATTTTGCTCTCCTGCGAATGGTTACGCATTGGGTCACGCGGAACTGCCGCGCACCTGATCAATCTTAAATGGGGGCGATTTGGCCTGAAATCAAGCGTTACCACCGATCCGGCGGTAAACCACCGACGTGCTTTCCGGCGCTTTGTCGCTCAGGACAATGGCCGCACGCACTTCCTGCGCCGCCTGCTGCCAGGCCGCTTCACTGTTCGCGTGGATCATCGCCAGTGGCTGACGGGTATCCACTTGCTGGCCAAGCTGCGCCATATGGGTCAGACCGACGCTGTAGTCGATAGCATCGCTGGCGCGGCGACGTCCGCCACCCAGTGAAACGACGGCCATGCCCAGCGCACGGGTGTCCATCGCGCTGACAATCCCGTTGCCTTCGGCGTAAACCGGTTTGCTCAGCGTGGCCTGTTGCAGATAACGATCGTAATTCTCGATGAAATCGGTTGGGCCTTTCTGGGCGGCAATCATGCGGCCAAAGACTTCTGCGGCTTTGCCGTTATCCAGCACGGCCTGCAACTGACTGCGGGCGTCGGCGTCATCTTTTGCCAGCCCGCCGGACAGCAGCATTTCAACACAGAGCGCCATTGTCACTTCCAGCAGACGCGGATTCCGGTATTCACCCGTCAGGAAGCGCACGGCTTCGCGCACTTCCACCGCATTCCCTGCGCTGGATGCCAGCACCTGATTCATGTCGGTCAGCAGCGCCGTGGTTTTACAACCTGCGCCATTGGCCACATCGACAATCGCCTGCGCCAGATCTTCGGATAGCTGGTAAGTCGGCATGAAGGCCCCGGAGCCGACTTTGACGTCCATCACTAACGCATCCAGGCCTTCGGCCAGTTTTTTGGCGAGAATCGAAGCGGTGATCAGCGGGATAGAATCGACAGTTGCGGTGATATCACGTGTCGCATAGAAACGCTTATCCGCCGGAGCCAGCGAGCTGGTCTGGCCGATAATTGCCACGCCGACATCCTGAATGATGCGGCGAAAACGGCTGTCATCCGGGAAAATATCGAAGCCTGGGATGGCTTCAAGTTTATCCAGCGTACCGCCGGTATGACCGAGGCCGCGGCCGGAAATCATCGGCACATAACCGCCGCATGCCGCTACCATCGGCCCCAGCATCAGGGACGTCACGTCACCCACACCGCCGGTCGAATGTTTATCAACGATCGGGCCGTTGAGGTTGAGCGATTTCCAGTCCAGTACGGTACCGGAGTCACGCATTGCCATGGTCAGCGACACACGCTCATTCATGGTCATATCATTGAAATAGATAGTCATTGCCAGCGCGGCAATCTGGCCTTCTGAAACCTGACTGTCGCGAATACCATTAACAAAGAAACGAATTTCTTCATCGCTTAAAGGCTGACCGTCACGTTTTTTACGAATAATTTCTTGTGCGAGAAACAAGGTATCCCCCTGCCTGAGCTGAACGCTAAATGTAGATGCGAATACCGGACGCTGTAAAACAGCGCCACGGTATTGGCATAACAACAGTGATTAGTAGCTGCTGGTGGCTTTCTGGCCAGCGTGACCGAGAGTGGTGAGCAGGCTTGCCAGCAGACTGGATGCGCCGAAACGGAAGTGACGTGCGTCAGCCCATTCGCGGCCCAGCAGGCGATCAGCCAGTGCCAGATATTGCGCAGCGTCTTCAGCGGTTTTCACGCCACCGGCCGGTTTAAAACCGACAGCTTTGCCCACGCCCATCTCAGCAATCACGCTCATCATCAACTCAGCGCTGTGCAGCGTGGCGTTTTCTGGCACTTTACCGGTAGAGGTTTTGATGAAGTCAGCGCCTGCGTTGATGGCGATTTCAGAGGCTTTGCGGATCAGCGCATCCTGCTTCAGCTCACCGGTTTCGATGATCACTTTCAGCAGCACATTGGCAGCCGCACAGGCTTCTTTGCACTGTTTCACCATCTCAAAACCAATCTGCTCGTTACCGGCGATCAGCGCGCGGTACGGGAAGACCACGTCAACTTCATCGGCACCGTAAGCAATTGCCGCGCGGGTTTCTGCCAGCGCAATCTCAAGATCGTCATTACCGTGCGGGAAGTTGGTGACGGTGGCAATACGGATGTCCGGCGTGCCTTGTTCGCGCAGGGTTTTACGGGCAACAGGAATAAAACGAGGATAAATACAGACAGCAGCGGTGTTACCTGCCGGGCTTTTCGCCTGATGACAAAGCGCGATCACTTTTGCATCAGTGTCGTCTTCGTTCAGGGTGGTTAAATCCATCAGGTTCAGCGCACGTTGCGCTGCGGCGGTTAAATCGGTCATATAACTCTCCAACAATTTTCAATTCCAGCGACCGGCCGGGACTGAGCATACAGTCATGAATTCGTTCCGGCGTTTAACGTCGGCAAGAGAATTCTGCACGTTGGCGAGCGGACTTGGTTCCTTGAAGATAGCGTGCGTAAGCGGCGTGGAACGGCTTACGTGGCAACTGAGATCCTTCTCACCGCGCTTGGACTGGCTGACGCCAGTTCGTTGTGACTATTTGAACACGTCACATCAGGTTCCTGTGTGCATTATTTCACACAAAATGAAAACCGATTGCAACGTTGCTTGGCTAAATGAGACCTTGGTCACAATTCTTAGCCCTTATGCTCAGTATTCGACCCTTAATAAGAGTGTATACCCGAATCATGACAAACGGAGTTCGGGTGGCCACACCGCGATCACCAACCGGCGATCTTACGAGCAATGTTATAATAATAACATTTTAAAGAGAAATGAAATCGCAATACGCCAGAAACCCTTTCTGGAAAGGTTTCTATACGTCAGGGTAAATGTTATTTAAATCACAAAATTAAAATTTCGACGGTTTACCGGGAAGGGAGATTAAAGATGCGGCGGGTATTGTCGAGCAGTGCAAGAGCAATCTGTTCCGGCGTTTCACTGCGCAGGCTGCACAGAATGTCGAACACGATTGCCGCCCGTTCCGGGCGATTAGGCTGCCCCTGAAACCCCTGCAACGGCATATCCGGCGCATCGGTTTCCAGCAACAATGACGAAAGCGGTAATTCTGCCATCACATGACGGGTTTTCTGCGCGCGTTCGTAGCTGATAGTGCCACCCACGCCTATCGCAAAACCCAGTTTGATAAACGCCTGCGCCTGAGAAAGACTGCCTGCAAATCCGTGCACTACCCCGGTTGCCGGCAGTTTTGCCTGACGCAGCAGCGCCGCCAGCTGATCGTGGCTGCGACGGGAGTGCAGGATCACCGGCAACATCTCACGCTTTGCCAGCGCGAACTGCGCTTTCAGCAACCGCTGTTGTTGCTCAAACTTCGGCGCTTCCATGTATAAATCCAGGCCGATTTCCCCGACTGCCACCAGGCGTGGATCCCGCTGGCTGAGCAGTGAATCCAGTAAATCCAGACAACTGTCTTTATGTTCGGCGATATAAAGCGGATGCAAGCCCAGCGCGGCGTGCAATTGCGGGAATTTTTCGGTCAGAGTGAGAATGCCGTTGAAACGGTCAGACGTGACCGCCGGAACAATAATCTGCCCTACACCAGCTTCTGCAGCGAGGCGCAGGCTTTCCGTTTCCGCGCCGGTAAACGGCGGAAAATCGAAATGACAATGCGTATCGACGAAGGTGAAACTCACAGATTTTCGCCCTCACTGGACGGATAATTTTCTGATGACGCCGGACTTTCCGGTGGCGGCATGTCTGAGGATGCGTGCTGCGGTTGCGGCGCACTGACCACGTTGTCTTTAAATGCTGCCGGACGCACCATACCGCCGTCGGCGACCATATCCGTCAACACGGCTGGATCCAGAATGATTTGCTCAACCGTACTGACCGAAGCAGCCAGCGGGATCACATTTTCCGGTTCATCCTGCGGCACGATAACCTGTTTTGGCTGGCGGAATATCCGTGGTTCGATTTGCGGATGAGGGCGCTCGTTTTCACGCGGTAACAGCCAGTGTGCCGCAGCAGAAAGGAAGTACCGTCCGCAGCGACGGCCAAGATGGTAATCCTGATTAAGCGCAGGCAGACGACTGCCAAGCGCGTGGCTGGCCAGCGGTTTTGGCGGGAAGATTTCGAAAATACGCACATCGTCCGGCGGATTCTCAATAAATTGCTGAATGCGGTGATAACTTTCTTCGTGGTGCTGCATCATGCGCACCAGTTGTTGCAGGCTGCTTTCACTCAGCCATTGTTCCATGCGCTTCATCCATTGCGGCGTATAGAACATCGCCGAAGGCACGGTACGGATGACCACAATGGTATCCGCGCCACGGCGGTACGCTTCTTCAACCGGGATCGCGTCACTGATGCCTCCGTCCTGATAGCTGACACCATCCAGATCCACACCCATGCGGTAAAAGCCCGGAATAGCACTTGAGGCTTTGATCACGGGTAGCCAGTTTTCCCGCGTCGGCGAGAAATAATTGGCCGCATAATCATCACTGCGACAGGCGCACATCAGGAATTCCCGGCCGTCGATCAAAAGCTTTTCAGCACTGTCCATCGCCAGCGGCATGTTTTTAGCCGTTTCTTCAACCAGCCAGTCGAGATCGATAAGATGTCCGCCGCGCACAAAACGCAGCGGGTTGAAAAAGTCAGGGCTGGTGGTGTAGCGGGTGATCACCCTTCTGGCATAGCCGGGCTGCCCGCAGACGAAAGCAGAGAGATTTTGCGCACCCGCAGAGGTGCCCAGATATAAATCAAAGGGATTGAAACGCGCGCGCTGAAACTCATCCAGCACGCCTGACGTAAAAATGCCTCTCTGCCCGCCGCCTTCGCACACCAGGGCAATCTTCCCCGGCATATAGGGTTTGTACGCCAGCGGTTCTATATTCCCCAGCGTGACAGGTATTCTGTATCCCAACGCATCGTCCTCACGCAAATGGCCCCACTCAGTTGGCCTTCATTTCAGAGCATACCTCGTCTTCCTGCTTTGCGTAGATTTCTTGCCAAAATCGGGCGACAAAATCGTTACGTCCTGTTAACGGCCAGATTGTACACATAAAAGAATCGCCCCCTTCAGTGAAGGGGGCGATGTCATTAATTAACACATTTTGGCATCACTGGAATGATGCGGTCAGAGTCGTTTACGACCGGTAAACAGGCTGACAAGAAACAGAATGATACCGACTACGAAGACGATTTTTGCAGCCCAGGCCGCTGTACCCGCCAAACCACCAAAACCGAGAGCCGCCGCGATCAACGCGATGATTAGAAAAATAATGCCCCAACGAAACATAAGCTTCTCCTTTACCCTATTTTCACTTTGCCATTTTAAAAGGTTGTGCCCCGCTTCGGGCCGGACTCATTGTGAAACATTTGCCTTATGACGCTTTATCAACCGGCAGCATGCCGGTAACAAAAAATGCTTACCTAATAAAGGTAGTCGAAAAATGAAAGTCTTAGCGTTTCCGACACAATATTTTTCCGACCGCAGGCAAATCTCGTCCAACACAAATCTTCAGCGGGCAACGTAAATGTAATTATGTGTTATTCAAAAAATGAAGCGCCCTGCCCGTGGGAAGGCGCTTCGTACAACAGACAGAGCACGTGATCGTTACGGTGCGACTTTCAGGTCATTTTTGACGCTTTTCACGCCATCAACGGTTTTCGCAACGCTTTCAGCACGGTCAGACTGTGCCTGATCTTTCACTGCGCCTGAGAGCTGTACCACGCCGTCGGTCGTTTCGACTTTCACGTTACGTGACGGGACAATGTCATCCGCCAGCAATTTGGCTTTTACAGAAGCCGTGGTCGCGCTGTCACCGGCATAGGCTTTAACGCTTTGATCTTTGCTGTCTTTGGTATGCAGTTTGTCGCTGACGGATTTAACACCTTCAACTTTGGTTGCCGCAGCAACAGCCTGCTCGGCTTCAGCCTGCGAACCGACAAAACCACTCAGCGTAACAACACCGGAATTCGTCGTGACGGAAATATCGCTACTTTTAATGGCTTTATCATCTACCAGAGCACTTTTCACTTTCGCGGTGATAGCGCTGTCGCCCATGTAGTTATCAACTTTCTTCATGGAACTATCGATTTTTGCACCTGCGCTATCTGTAGTCGTCGTTGCTGCCAGAGCGCTACCGCTCATCAGTGCGGTACCCAGAACTACGGCCATCATTGAATAGGCAAATTTAGAATTTTTCATCGATTTCTTCCTTTTGGTTTATGAGCCTTGTTGCGACTCTGCACGCCACATTCTTGGTGACGCCTTATAACAAATTGTATTGCTGCTGTTTTTACTTCCGTTGTAGCAGAGTACATCGTTTTATTCTGGCTTTTAATCACCATCCGACATAACTCTCTATTGAGTGACTTTAAAGTAGTGCTTTAAGCCACCCTGTCCTGAACACACATTTAATATAGTCAAGAATGTTCAGATTAGTAGGGAGATCGTCGAATATGGCCTCTAATGCAGACAAGTCCGAAGGTTTACGCCAAAATTTGCGCAAAATATCGGCATATTGATAACAAAGCGTAAGATCCGGAAGGGTATCAGATAAAAAAATGGCTCCCTTTACAGGAGCCATTGGAAAATTATTGCGTTAGAAATCAGTCTTCGGTGGTGAAATTACTGTTTATCCCACGCATCCTGCCAGTTAGTGCCGGTCGCAGGAGCATACGCCCAGGCCGCCTGATTACACCAACCGGAGTATGGGAAAGGCTTACATTGATAGATGCCACCGTCACTGCCTAATACCCGGGTTCCCGCGACGTATTTCTCACTACTTTGCGGATAAACATACTCATAATCCCCTGCCGCTGTTTTGGCTTTCACCAGAATCGTGGTCGTTGCGGTATCGGTTAAACCGGTGTTATCAGTGACGGTCACGTCGACAGTAAAGCGCGTATCAACTGTTACTTGTGGTGCATTGATCACTTCAGTGTTGGATGCTGCCCCCTGAGCCGGTGCGACTGGCAATCCAGCCGGATTAGTCCACTGATAATGTAAATCAGCAGCCTGCGTATCCGGATCTGTCACTTTTGCTGTCAGCGTCAGCGATTCACCTGAAGTCACGGTATACGTGGATTCAAGGGTAACGGACGGTGCAACAGGCTTAGATGCATCAATCACATTCACGCTGGTTTGCGCTGTGGTGCTGCCTTCGCCGTCACTCACGGTCAGCGAGAAGGTATACACCGCATTGGTCACCGGTTGCGCCACGCTGAATGTCGCTTTTGCCGCGTCGCTGTTTTGCAGCGTCACTGCTGGCCCGGAAACTTGCTTCCACTGATACGTCAGGGTGTCGCCTTCTTTATCGGTGCTGGCTGAACCGTCAAGCGTGATAACAGCGGTTCCATTAACCTGCTGAGCAATACCGGCATTAGCGACCGGCGGCGTATTGGTTTCTACCGGTGCCGGTGAACCGCTGGTGATTGGCGCAAAGATTTCGCTGTAAGCGTACATCGGAGCCTGTTCCGGCGTCATACCACTGTGTTCCGCAGAAACTTGCCCTGAAACACCCGGCTGATCACGCGCCACAGACCACGCACCGATCATACCCAGGCCATAATCTTTTGCCTGCTGATAAACCAGACGCGCATCGGAAAGATAGAACACTTCTCCCTGCACATCGTTATAGCCAATCATCGGCGTTGTCCCCAGCATGGCGTAAACCTGTGCGGCGCTCTTCTCAGGGTATAAACCTTTCACCTGAGTGAACAGATTATCGATGGCAGAAGTGGCACATTTACCGTGAATATTCTGACCTTCAGTGTTGGCTGACTGGCATTGTACGTTGCCGTAATCCATCGCCATCACGTTAATCCCGGTCAGCACGACGCCCTGATCTTTGGCATCCTGCAACACTTCCATCCCTTCATGGGTTAAACCGGTTGGCAGAACAGGCAGGGTATACCAGACACCGATGTGACGGCCTTCGGCAGCCCAGCGATCCTGTACTAATTTGACGGCGGCATTGCGGCGCTGAATAGATTCTTTATCAGCCAGCCAGTTTCCTTCGATATCGAAGTCAAGCACCTGCAGGTTCAGGTTTTCGACAATGTCATAATAATGCTGTTGCAGATCATTCACGTTATTACAGGCTGCGGCCAGAGGCGCATTGTTCGCGCCGCCGATCGACACCATGATATCGCCGCCTGCTTCACGTAATGCTTTGATTTTGCTGTATTGCGCGTAGTTGGTAACACTGTAAGCGGTGCCCCACGTCGGTACACAGGTGTTAGCATCTTTAGCGACCATAAAGGCCATGGTGAAGTGGTTAACGTTCTGGTTTTTCGCCAGACCGACAAGGTCAGGCTGCATATTTAAGGTGAAATCGACATAAGGCGCATAGAACTGAGCAGGCCACGGATTTTTCGGCGTACCCACGCGCTCTTTCGTGCCGCTCCAGTCCATATACACAGCCCACGGTGAAACATCGTCAGGTTTAACTTTCTGAACTATTACAGAAGACTGATAATTTTTGCCGTTATATTTCACTAATGAATTAGCAGGATATAAGGTATCGATATTCAGCGTTGGCGCGTTATCAATTTGATCCTGAGAGTAGGTTTGAACCGGACCTAGAGGTTTCCACGGATGGCCATTATTTCCGTCCGGGTTCTGATTAGCCGTCAGCGACGGATCATTATTAATGGTGTAAAACAGAGCTTCATACATAACTCCGTCTTTCTGAACTTTATCGCCCTGATTATAGGTTGCACTGCTGCTCCAGACCGGCGTCGGTGCATACACTACCCACGGGTTATTTTCTGCTGGTGCGAAACTGTGAGCCGGCGTTGGTTTAGACGTTTTGTATGTCATGCCATTTGCCAGAACAATATCACCGGCTAAATAATCACGACTGCTGTCATAATCGACATAATTATTCTGCGTGCCGTCGCCGGCAATCTCACAAACGGTCGGGTTGCCATATTGGCTCATTTCAGTCGCAGATGCGTCGCGCACCTTACGCCAAGGGTTGGCACCTTGATCTTGTTCCGCTGTGCCCGGGCAGTTTGTCGCACCGACCCACCAGGCATTTGAGTAAACACTGCCGTCAAAGATGACTTCAAAGGTGTCACCCCCTTCCTGTCCGTTCCAGGCTTCAAGGGCAAAAGCGCTGGCTGAAGCCATCGTCAAACCGGCAACACAGAGCATCTGTGTGATTTTATTCATTCTCATAACTACATTCCTTATATATATATCATTGCCATGGCGGGATATTCATAGAATACATATATGTTTCGCGAGAAAACCTATTGTAATTCCTGTGAAATTAAGACTTTTGTTACTATTTCATAAACAAAAAATATTAATTACCCCCAAAACATATTAAATAAATATGAGGTAACTTATTCACCGCACATAATGGCATATCTATTAAGGAATGGACTCATCTAAACATAACTAATCGCACTAATAATTAAAATTAAGATTATTTAATAAGTCAGGTATATTTTTCATCAAAAGGCATACAAATATATAATAAGTACTCTGCCTTAACAAAATAAATTAATATATGTTTTATTAATGCAAAATTAAGAAACAATAAAAAAGGCGACATCAAAGTCGCCTTTTCAGAAACAGGAATGAATTAATGTTCGCGTGTTTTACGGAATTTCACTTCAGGATAACGTTCTGAAGCCAGATTCAGGTTCACCATAGTGGGTGCGATATATGCTAAGTTATCGCCGCCATCCAGCGCGAGGTTGGTTTCGTTCTTGCGTTTAAATTCTTCGAATTTCTTCACGTCGCTACACTCCACCCAGCGGGCGGTCGAGACATTCACCGATTCGTAAATCGCTTCCACGTTGTATTCGCTTTTCAGACGCGCCACGACCACTTCAAACTGCAGCACGCCGACCGCTCCGACAATCAAATCGTTGTTGGCGATTGGGCGGAAGACCTGTACCGCGCCTTCTTCTGAAAGCTGTACCAGCCCTTTCAGCAACTGTTTCTGTTTCAGCGGGTCACGCAGGCGGATACGACGGAACAGTTCAGGGGCAAAGTTAGGAATGCCAGTGAACTTCATGTTCTCACCCTGAGTAAAGGTGTCGCCAATCTGAATTGTGCCGTGGTTGTGCAGACCGATGATGTCGCCCGGATAGGCTTCTTCAACGTGTGAACGGTCACCGGCCATAAAGGTCAGGGCATCGGAAATCACGACGTCTTTACCCGTACGCACCTGACGCAGCTTCATGCCTTTTTCATATTTGCCGGATACCACACGCATGAACGCCACGCGGTCACGGTGTTTCGGGTCCATGTTGGCCTGAATTTTAAACACGAAACCTGTGAATTTCTCATCATCAGCTTTCACTTCGCGCAGGTCAGTTTTACGTGGCATCGGCGCAGGAGCCCAGTCCACCAGACCATCAAGCATATGGTCGACACCAAAGTTACCGAGCGCGGTACCGAAGAATACCGGCGTCAGCTCACCTTGCAGGAAAGCTTCGTGATCGAATTCATGTGATGCACCCTGCACCAGTTCCAGCTCATCACGAAGTTGCGCAGCCAGATCTTCGCCGACGGCAACATCCAGCTCCGGATTGTTCAGGCCTTTGACCACGCGAACTTCCTGGATGGTGTGACCTTTACCGGTCTGATACAGATACACTTCGTCTTTATAAAGGTGGTAAACCCCTTTGAACAATTTACCGCAGCCGATCGGCCAGGTAATCGGAGAACAAGCGATCTTCAGCTCGCGCTCCACTTCGTCCATTACTTCCATCGGATCGCGGATATCGCGGTCGAGTTTGTTCATAAAAGTCAGGATCGGCGTATCGCGCAGACGGGTCACTTCCATCAGCTTACGGGTACGATCCTCGACACCTTTTGCGGCGTCGATAACCATCAGACAGCAGTCAACGGCAGTCAGGGTACGGTAGGTATCTTCGGAGAAGTCTTCGTGCCCCGGGGTGTCGAGCAGATTAACCAGACACTGTTTGTACGGGAACTGCATCACGGACGTGGTGATGGAAATACCACGTTGTTTTTCCATTTCCATCCAGTCGGATTTGGCGTGATGGCTGGAGCCACGGCCTTTTACAGTGCCAGCTGTTTGAATGGCCTGTCCGAATAACAGAACCTTTTCGGTAATGGTCGTTTTACCGGCATCGGGGTGAGAGATGATGGCAAATGTGCGGCGCTTAGCCACTTCAAGGGCGTATTCACTTGGAGACATGTTTTTCACGTTTCTGCGGTTGGTCCGCCCTGCATAGGATTCACATCACGTCAGAAGGTGACGTCAGGCAAAGCGGTAATAAAAGTTATAGCCGGCTATTTTCACTGATTTAGACGGGATGGGCAATCAATGGTTTTTTTGTGTGGTGTGACTAAGAGAGCGCTTTAGAAACGGAAGTCGGTTGAAAGTGCGGCCCAGTGTTCTTGCAGAACTATTTTATGTTCTTCAAGCATCGGTAACTCCGTAAGCAAATCTGGCCAGCATTTACGCGCAATTTCAATGGCTTCATCAAGATGCACTTCAACGGCAGACCATGGTACACCAATTCTTTCAGCCCAGCGCTTGAAGGTCTGCATATTAATCACACTCCATCGTTTTTCTTTTGCCATATTCAAAGCCACACCATCTTCCCTCTTAACATAGGGTTTGGTAGAAACAATGTCATAGGCAGGTGAAAGGACAGCGTCCACTCGATTGGGGTAGATCACCGTCCAGTTTTTTAGATGGGCATCCCCATTCGCCACTAAAATGTTCGCCAACATCCGGCGCGCCATCTGCTGAATATCGATGATTCCTCCTGCACCGACTCTATAAAGAGCACGACCAATATCGTCGTAGCTATAGCCCTTATATTTATTCCGCGCATGAACCTGAAAAATCTGTGCAAAATCCTCAGTATGCACGCGCCCTTCGTCCGTGCGGTCAAAGCGACGAATCGCGTAAGCATAAGGCTCATCAGGTAAAGGGATATCAGGTAAATTGACCAAATTTCGGAGCTCGACAAGCTTAATCTCAGGGATATTGACACCGATTACCTGCGCTAATTTCATCGCACTAAATTCATTCTCAGGCACTGCACGATGTGCCGTTGACGGTGTTTTGATAATCCAACTGTCTCCCCCGACAGCCGTACTCACGTTGAAACGGCCATCTTGTCGTAATGCAGAGAACTTCATCTGAACACCTGCCAGAGAAAATTTGTCGGTGCTATGCAAAACATCAATTTGAACGGCTTCCAGTTTGTCGCCACGAGATGTCAGCGCCCAGCCAGGTATTTCGCCCCCCTTAAGTGGCACGGCGGTTATCCCACCGGGCAGGTTATTACCGGCATAGGCCAGTAATGGGAACTCATCGTCATGATGGACTTTCAACGTCAACGCCATCCATTCTCGCAATGCGCCTTCTGACAACAAATTTGAAAGAACCGGGGGAAGCTTGTGAAAACTGATAAGCGGCTTATTGAGATATTCTGCCCGCACTTTTTGCGTCAATGTAAAAACGGGACGCTGACTGATGGGTAGTTCAAGATACTCCGGGGCAAAAGATAGGATATTTCGGCTGCCCGCATAATGTGCTAAAACCCCTACACACTGCTCATCAAGATACAGTGCTAAAGCCTCGACTGACTCCACCAGCTTCTCCATGTTTACTCCTTTAAATCACTTAAGATGTCATCCCAATCATTGTTAAGACTCTCTGGCTCCGGCTCAGATGGGCGGTTACCGTTACTAATTGTCGAATCAAGCAGCTCTTTAATCTCTTGTACACGCTGACGCGGCACCAACATGAGTTCCAGCTCCATGCCTTCCAGGATCCTCAGTAACGTTGAAAGACGGGGATCCGCACCCGCTTCAATTTTCTGATACTGCTGCTGAGTCATACCCGTTCTCATACGCATATCTTGTTGGCTCAGCCCTAACTGCCGGCGCCTTTGTTTTAATAAGGTCGGCAATTCATTGAGAGTTCTCATTAGCTATCTCCTGACAGACTACTTACAACAAAATAGCTGTTTTTCGGGTTATTTAACAACACATTAATTGTAATAATTAAAATTTACACTTAATTTGCTGTAAATAATCCTAATTACAACTCTTTAACTGTAAATATAATGAATTACACCTTTTTAATTGTAATTTTGGCGGAATACAACTAATTGGATGTAAATAGTATAAATTACAGTAAATGAGATGTTGTTACGGTATCACCCCAGCGGCAGCGCCATCATGATGGCATCTTCGCGGCCTTGTGCGGCGGGATAGTAATTACGGCGAATGGAAAGTTCATTAAAACCGAGACTTTCATAGAGCGCGATCGCTTTGGCGTTGGAGGCACGAACTTCAAGCCATAATGTAAAAACATCTTTCTGTTCAAGTTGTTGTATCACTTCTTCCAGCAACGTACGGCCTAAGCCCTGACGCTGAAAAGCCGGATCGATAGCGATATTAAACAGTGTGGCTTCGTCGAGAACAATTTGAGTGATCGCAAAACCAGCCATCACTTCGCCCTGCATGATTTTGAGATTCAGATAGCGTTCGCCCTGATTGCTGGCAAGCGTATTTTCAGTCCACGGAAAGGCATGGCTGGCTTGTTCGATGGCGAATGCGCGGGGAAGATCAGCGGGCGTCAGGATAGAAATGTTGTTCATTTTCACAGATCTGCTGCCAGAGCGCGCGTTTGGCGCCGGCGTCTTGATAGAGTGCGGCCAGGGCCGGACTGGAGAGCTGCGGGCCAGTGAGAGTCAGCGGTTCGCTTACCCCCAGTCGCCAGATATTGCAGCGGGTATCTTCAGGTAACATAGTGACCTGTTCAGGCGTCAGGCGGTAAACTTCTGATTCTTTTAGCGTCAGGCTGCGCAAAACATCGCTGACCAGCGGATCATCTTCTGCTGGCGGAACGGCGGCGACGATCAGCAATTTAGTTCCCGCGGGCAGACTGACTGCCACTTCGCCTTGTAATACAGCAGGCCGGCGCAGCGTCCACTGGGTAATGCCCAGCTGTTGTAATAATGTATCTCGTCTGGATGCCATGCCTGATCCCTGCCGGTTGAAGTGCGAAAAGCCCGGCTATGCTAGCAAACACATCGAACATGCGCCAATAAAGCTCGATTACTCAATCAGAGACGAAGAGTATATAATCCCGCGTTCATTCCTGAGGAGCCTCACCCTGATGTCTGCATTAACTCCGGCCAGTGAAGTCATACTGCGCCATAGCGAAGAATTTGAAGGCCGCCGCGTCCTGTTCGCCGGTGACTTACAAGACAGCCTGCCAGCTGAAATTGACGCCGAAGAAGTTCGCGTCCACACCAATATGTATCACCACTGGCAGATGCTCAGCAAAGCGCTGGGAGATAACGTTCAGTTTGGCTTAGTTGCTGATGCTGAATTCATCGCGCCGTGTGATGTGCTCGTCTATTACTGGCCAAAGAGCAAACTGGAAGCGAAATTCCAGCTGTTCAACTTACTGTCACACTTACCGGTCGGCATTGATGTGTTTGTCATCGGTGAAAACCGCAGTGGCGTTCGCAGCGGGGAAACCACGCTGGAAGGCCTGTGCGAACTGAGTAAAGTCGACAGTGCACGTCGTTGCGGTTTGTACCATGGCCGTCTGGAAAAGCAGCCTGAGTTTGATGCTGACGGCTGGTGGGATCAGTACATGGTCGAAGAAGTGACCATAAAAACCCTGCCGGGTGTATTCAGCCGTGAAGGTCTGGACAGCGGAAGTCTGTTGCTGATCAATAGTTTCGAAGAGCCGGTTAAAGGTAAAGTGCTGGATGTTGCCTGTGGTGCCGGGGTACTGGCCTCGGTACTGGCCATGTACTCGCCGAAGATGAAAATCACGCTAAGTGATGTGAGTGCGGCCGCTATCGAAGCCAGCCGCGCCACACTGGCGGCAAACGATCTGCCGGGCGAAGTCATTGCCAGCAACGTCTATTCCGACATTGCCGGGCGTTTCGATATGATCATCTCCAACCCGCCATTCCATGAAGGTCTGCAAACCAGTCTGACAGCGGCGGAGCAATTGATCCGTGGTGCGGTAAGCCATCTGAACATCGGCGGCGAACTGCGCATTGTGGCGAACGCCTTCCTGCCTTATGCCGCCCTGCTTGATGACGCCTTTGGCAGCCACGAAGTGCTGGCACAAAACGGCCGCTTCAAAGTGTACCGGGCCGTACGTGGACGTCCGCCGCGCGATCTGAAAAAGAAAAAACGTTAATCAGTCAGACGTTGAGGAAACGCATCAGTTCCGCGTTGTAGCGATCACCCGCTGCCACGCGGAAAGGAAACACTGCTTCGATCGTCGCGATTTCGGCTTCACTCAGGGAGACATCAAGCGCGGCGATGTTTTCCTCAAGATAATGACGATGTTTGGTGCCAGGGATCGGCACTATGTTATCGCTTTGCGATAATACCCACGCCAGCGCCAGCTGCGAGGGTTTCACCCCTTTCTCTTGCGCCAGTTCACTGATTTTCTCCGCCAGTTGCAGATTTTTCGCGAAGTTGTCCCCCTGAAAACGCGGGCTGTCGCGGCGGTAATCATCCAAATCCAGATCGTCCACTGAACGGATTTGTCCGGTCAGAAAACCCCGACCCAGCGGGCTGTAAGGCACAAAACCAATCCCCAGACGCTCACACGCCGGTAAAATATCGGCTTCCACATCACGTGACCAGAGCGAATATTCGGTTTGCAGCGCGGTGACCGGATGCACTTTATGCGCCCGTTCCAGAATGCTCACAGGCACTTCGCTCAGCCCGATATAACGGATCTTGCCTTCCCGCACCAGATCGGAGAGCGCGCCGATGGTTTCTTCGACCGGCACCGTCGGATCCGGACGGTGCTGATAATAGAGGTCGATAACGTCGGTCCCCAGACGCTTCAGGCTGCCTTCTACTGATTTGCGGACATAGTCCGGATGGCCGTTTGTACCCCGCACCTGCGGATGGGACGGATCACGCACAATACCGAATTTGGTGGCTAAAAAAACCTGATTGCGACGCCCTTTCAGGAAACGCCCCAGCAGTTCTTCATTGGTATGCGGGCCATACATGTCGGCGGTATCCAGCATCGTGACGCCCAGTTCCAGCGCACGCTCCAGCGTTGCCATCGATTCTTTATCATCCAGACCGGTGGTATAGAAGTCGCTCATGCCCATGCAACCCAGCCCCAGCGCTGACACCATCGGACCCTTTTTACCCAGCTGACGTTGTTTCATCGGATTTTCCTTATGACACAGAGAGGAGAAGTAACGGGATAAAGTTTGGTTGTTCTTTCAGGAAAGATAAATCAGCGAAAACGTGCAACACTGTTCATAAATCGCAAACAATCATTGAGAACAGTATGGATCAAATTCAGGCGATGAAAATCTTCATCCGCATTGCCGAACTGGAAAGTTTCAGCCGGGCTGCGGAAGATCTTAATGTGCCACGCGCCACGGTCAGTACGACCCTGAAACGTCTGGAACAGCGACTGGGTGTCCGCTTGTTTCTGCGCACGACACGGCAGGTCAAAATCACCGATGAAGGCAAAATCTATTATCAACGCTGCCTGCAATTGATCTCAGCGCTGGAAGAATCTGACGCCCTGTTTGCGCATCACAAAAACCAGCCCGCTGGCATTGTCCGCATCGACATGCCGCATTCTCTGGCACGCGTGATGGTGATCCCCGCGCTGCCGACGTTTTACCAGCGCTATCCGCAGATAACCCTGAGTGTCAGTGCCAATGACAACGCCATCAATCTGCTCGATCAGGGGGTGGATTGCGTGGTGCGTGCATGGCCTTCGGAAGATGACAATCTGCAGTCGCGCCATCTGACAGACCTGAAACAAATCACCTGCGCATCGCCGGAATATTTAGCCAAATTTGGTACGCCGCAGACACCGGAAGATCTCACCGCACATCACGCCGTGGGCTATTTTTTTGCCCATCAGCGGGCAGATTCACATCTGGAATTCGTGACAGACGGAAAGATCGAAAAGCGACAACTTGCCAGCACGCTGACCGTCAGCGGCGCCGATGCGTACGTCGCCGCCGCAAAAGCGGGTTTTGGGCTGATTCAGGCCTCGGAACTGGCCATGACGCAGGAACTGGCACAGGGCGAACTGGTGGAAGTACTGCATCAGCATCTTCCGCCGCCAATGCCGCTGTACATTATGTATCCGCCCGGCCGCTTCCTGGCCCCGAGGATCCGCGTGCTGCTGGACTGGCTTATCGCGCTGTTTTCCAGCCCTGCTGACCCGGTGTGTAAGAACCTCATTATGGGAAAAATCGTTGATTAAACCATCGATTAACCTGACGACGTTCTGAGACATTGAACCATTCACCACGAATATGCTGTTTTTTACATCAAACGTCCGAAATGGGGGAAATAACTATTGACGCCTGTGGGAAAATCTCTAGAATTCGCCCCCGTGGTTGTGTTACTTGCTGATGACATTCCGATGAATGCGTCAACACAGTAATCAATTGGAACGCGATGGTGGCGGAATTGGTAGACGCGCTAGCTTCAGGTGTTAGTGTCCTTTGGATGTGAGGGTTCGAGTCCCTCCCTTCGCACCACTCCGGTGATATAAATCGAATCCAGCAGTAAGCAGAAATCATCTGTGCGATGGTGGCGGAATTGGTAGACGCGCTAGCTTCAGGTGTTAGTGTCCTTACGGACGTGAGGGTTCAAGTCCCTCTCTTCGCACCACGTGATTCTGTTCCTCAGTTTTTCCTTCCTGCAATACTTCTTTCAGTTTCAAAAAATA